>CBFGLP010000921.1:0-8713 GCA_965649595.1 uncultured Myxococcales bacterium
GCGGGTGCTGACCCGGCGGACCTTGCTGCATCGAATCGGGACCGGACTGGTCTCGTCGGTGCTTTCACTCCCACCATCGCCGAGCTCGTCATCGCCTTCGCCCTCCGAGGAGCACGCGAAGAGATGAGCCATCGGCGCCACGACCAGTCCGGTCCCGATTCGATGCAGCAAGGTCCGCCGGGTCAGCACCCGCGGTGATCGTGTCTCGTCGGATTCATTGGCCATGTCGGCAGGCTCGCTGATGAATCTCGCGAAAGTCTGACTCGGAGACCGCGCAGCCGCGCTCCGGCTCGGCTCCCGTGGTGTACAACCGCCCCGATGACCGGTCGCGGCATCCCCTTCGACAAGCGCCCGCCCCCGCGACCGGGCGCGCCTGGACCGGGGGCGCCCGGAGGACCTGGACCTGGCGGCGGCCCACCCCGCGACTCACCTCCGCGTCCTCGCGTGCTGACCGTCCGCGCCGTCGTCGAGATGGCCAACCGCGCGCTCGAGCAGAGCTTCGCCGCGATGTGGATCGAGGGCGAGGTCTCCAACCTCGTGCTCCCCCGCAGCGGCCACGCCTACTTCACGCTCAAGGACGAGCACGCGCTGCTGCCCACCGCGATGTGGGCGACCAGCGTCAAGCGGCTCCGCTTTCGCCTCGAAGAGGGCCAGCGCCTGCGCGTGTTCGGTCGGCTCGGTATCTACGCGGCGCAAGGAAAGTTCCAGCTCTACGCCGAGCGAGCCGAGCCGGCCGGGCTCGGCGAGCTGATGCTGCAGCTCGAGCAGCTCAAGCGAAAGCTCGCCGCCGAGGGGCTCTTCGCGACCGATCGCAAGCGAGCGCTGCCTCGCTGGCCGCGAGCGATCGGCGTCGTCACGAGCCCGAGCGGCGCCGTCATCCACGACATCGCCAAGGTCGTCCGCCGGCGCATGCCCACGCCGATCATCCTCTCGCCCGCCAAGGTCCAAGGACCCGAGGCCAGCTACGAGCTGACCGTCGCCCTGCGTCGGCTCCAGCGGATCCCCGAGGTCGACGTGATCATCGTCGCTCGCGGCGGCGGCTCGATGGAAGATCTGTGGCCCTTCAATAACGAGGGCCTCGCGCGTGCGATCGCTGCGTGTCGGGTGCCCGTCGTGTCCGCGGTCGGCCACGAGGTCGACGTCACGCTATGCGATCTCGTCGCCGATCGCCGCGCCGCCACGCCCTCGCAAGCGGGCGAATTCGTGGTGCCCGATCGTCAGGCCATGCTCGATCGCCTCGCCGATCGCCGGGTTCGCCTGACTCGGCTGATCGAGCGCCGGACCCTCGATCTCGCCAGCCGACTCCAGCACACCTCCAACCGGATCGAGCGCTGGGGTCAGGCCTGGGTCCGCCGCGAGGGCGACCGCCTGCAACAAGCGCGTCGCCGGCTCGAGCAGCAGGCTCGCCAGCTCACCCGCCCGCTGCGAGTCGAGCACCGCGAGCTGGCCGAGCGGCTCGCCGCCCAGCACCCACGCGTGCGGATCACCGACGCGCGTCAGCGCCTGCACGAGCTCGAGAACCGGCTCGTCCGCGCGGGCAAGGGGCTGACCGCCAAGCATCGCCCACAGCTCGCCCACGCGGCTGGCAAGCTCGACGCTCTGTCGCCGCTCTCCGTGCTCGCCCGAGGTTATGCGCTCGTTCAGACCGACGCAGGCCGGGTGGTCCGCAGCGCGAGCGACGTGCAGATCGATCAGGCGCTGCGGGTCCGCCTTCACCGAGGCGAGCTCGATGTCCGCGTCAGCGGTCGTCATGAGATGCCCGACGAGGAGCCGGCGCCCGACGAGGAGCCCGACGCATGAACGAGCTAGCGCGCGCGTTCGGAGTGCTCGGCGATCCGATCAGCCACTCCCGCTCGCCGCTCATGCACGGTGCTGCATTCGCAGCGCTCGGCCTTCCGCACCGCTATCTGCCCTTTCACGTCACGCCTGATCGACTCGTCGATGCAATCCGAGGCGCCGCAGCGCTCGGGTTCGGCGGCCTCAACCTGACCGTCCCGCACAAGCAGGCCGCCCTCGCGTGCTGCGACGAGCTGTCCGAGACCGCCCGGCAGATCGGCGCCGTCAACACGCTCTGCTTCGTCGAGGGTCGGATCCACGGCCACAACACCGACGCGCCGGGCTTCCTCGACGCGCTCGACGAGCTCCCCGGTCCGCCGCCGCGTCGCGCCACCGTGCTCGGAGCGGGTGGGGCATCGCTGGCGGTCGTCCACGCGTTGATCTCCCGATTCCCCAATATCGAGCTCGTCTGGGTCAGCCGCGCTCCGCCTGCCGGTGCGCACCCGTTCGGCCCGGACGGGCCGGCGAAGCCCGTGCAGATCCACGCGATCCCCTGGTCTGCCCTCGGTGCTCCGAGCGGCGACCTCTTGCTCAACACGACCACCGTCGGGCTCGCAGGCGGCCCCGAGCGCTTCCCGATCCCGCTGGTGCTCGATCAGCTCGAGCCGACGGCCCGCGTGATCGACATCGTCTATCCGCGTCGGCCGGGCGGGTTGCTCGACCAAGCCGCTGCCGCGGGTCTGACCGTACAAGATGGCCTTGCGATGCTGCTCTGGCAGGGCGTGCGGGCGCTCGAGCTCTGGCTGGGTCGCACGATCGAGCGTCCGGTGATCGAGGCCATGCGGTCGGCGCTCGCGTCGGCCTGACCCCCGGTGCGAGCAGCTCGAGCGTCGTCCGTCAGCCGATCGTGATCCGCCGGACGCCCTTGCCCTCGAGCAGCGGCCGCAGCCGCTCGCGTTGGTCGCCTCCGAACACCAGGCTCTCGCCTTCAACGCCGCCGCCACAGCCGAGCGAGCGCTTGAACTCTCGGCACCACGCCTCGGCCTGCTCGAGCGGCAATCCGAGCTGCTCGACGATCGTCGCCTCTTTGCCGCCCCGGCCCTTGCGTTGGTAGCGAACGACGGCTCGGGCGGGTCTGCGCGGCGCTTCGACGGAGGCCGGCTTGTCCTCGCGCGGTGCCGCTTCCTCACCGACCGGCAGCTCGTCGCGCAGGTGAGCCAGCCGCGCGAACGGGTTCGACGTCAGTGCTTCGGCGGGAGGCAGCTCGCGCTTCTTGGCCATGAAGGCGGCGATCCTATGTCGAGGGGTAGCTAGTGGCTACTGGTCGCAGCTCGTGGGCGATGCTAGCGAGAAGAGCGCATGCACAGCCACCTTCGAGCCCAGCAGCCTGCCCAATTGAAGCGATCCCCCGCGCAATCCGAGCAGACGAGCGAGATGGCGGAGCAGTGGCGTTCGAGCCCGAGTGTCAGCCGGCTAGCGACCCTGCAGGCGACGCTCGACGCGAGCCCGCGGGTCACACGTCACCAGCGGGCGCCGATTCAGCGTGTGAAGGGGAAAGGTGGCGAGGACGAACGATCGCTCGTCGCCAAGAAGGTCGCCGAGAACAAGCAGCTGATCGAAACGGCCCTGCCGCAGCTGCCCGAGCACTCGCAGAAGCTGCTCCGGCACATCGCGCGAACCGCTAGCCCCTACCTCCCACAGCTGCTCTCGATGGACACTCCCATCATCGCGAACATGCTGTTGGGTCTGCGCTTCATGTCTGCCGAGGATTTGGTGATTCCGCGTGACATGCAGGGCTACCAAGACCTGTTCATGCAGCTCGCGTCGACCCAGATCGTGCGTGATCAGCCCCTGGCGATTGAAGATCGAGCCCGCATCGAGCAGCTCGAGCGCGAAGAGGAGGGGGTGCCCTACTACAGTCAACGTCAGGAGGCGGGGCTGCTCGCTGGCATGCTCGAGAGCCCGAATCGTCACGACCAACCAGAGTTTCCGATTCCCAAGCAGATTCACCGATTCTGGACCGGCGGGCCCTTGTCCGAGTCGGCAATGGAGAACCTCATGGACAGCGCAGCGAAGACCGAGGGGACCGATTGGAAGCACACCCTCTGGTACTCGAGTCGTATCGAGAAGCTGATGGAGAAGCAGGGCCGAATCAAGCCCCAGAAGCTGCGCGAGCGCGAGCTGCAGCGGCAGCAGCTCCTCGGCCTCGGATACGACGTGCGCGCGATCGAGAGCTTGGCGAAGTCTGGAAACTTTTTTTCGGGTTACCAGAACGCCACGTCTCCGGTGACGTCGAGCGAGCTCGAAGGCACGGCCGACATGGCCTACAAGACCTTCGCCTCGGGCGGCGGTTACGACGACATCAAGTACTTCTCCGATATCGCGCGCTTGCTCTACCTACACGAGATCGGTGGCATGCACATGGACGTCGACATCGGGCTCGGCGACATGGACCTGGATACCACCTATCACCACCAGGACCCGGAGGGACGGGTGCCGCTGCTCGGCTCGTTGCTACGCAACAGCGACGACAAGGAGCCGATCGCAAACCTCAATTTCCTCGCCGAGCTGAAGCAGCGCGGGACGATCCCCAACTCCGCCATGGCAAAGTACTTGGAGGCAGTCGGCGGGCTGGCGAACCAGGCCAAATACGGATCGGGCATGTACAACGCCCTGATCGCGTCGCGGCCCAAGAACCCGAACGTGGCCAACGCGCTCGCCGAATTCATGCGGACCGTCAAGACCAAGAAGGGGCTGTCCACCGGGATGGTGTTCAACAAGATCCTGCTGACCGGCGGCCGGAAGGGAGTCGATATCGAAGAGGCGATGTCCCAGTCCGTGCCGCCGTACTTGCTGCGGCTACGTCACCTGACCCCCGACAGCGACACTTGAGCCCGGCAGCGTCGTCCGATCGCGCAACCAGGGGTCCATCCACAGCATCGCCCCGACGAGCATCCAGTAGCCCGTGAACACCGCCGTGCACGCCGTGTTGTAGTGAAACGCGATATGCGGGTTGACCTCGGCGATCTTCGTCAACACCGCCGCCGTCAGCAGCAAGAGCGCCACCTGGATCATGTGCTTGCGATCGCGAAACATGTCACGATCGATCAAGATCGGCAGGACCATCATCGCATAATAATAGCGCGTGGCGATCGTGAGCAGCAGGAACCCCGCCGTCGCGAACAACGCCGTGAACGTGACCGCGTCGAGCTTGCGCACCGCGATCAGCAAGGGCGCCAGCAAGATTAGTATCGACAAGTAAAACCAGGGGGCGCGTGGTTGATAGTGCGCGGTCTTCTTCGCCCAGCCCACAAACCCTTGGTCGGCGGCCAAGCTCCCGTCGAGCATGAACATGTGCTTGAACCCGACCCGGAACCCGCGCGTGTGCGCCGTGTGAGTCTCGATGTTGTTCCACCACTCGACCCAATTGTGGAGCCCGTGATCGAGCGTCAGCGAGAGCCCGAACATCACCGCACCTGCGACCCCAAAGCCAACGAAGAAGCGCAGATATTCGCGCGGCAGCTTGCGCGTGATCAGCAGCTCGCTCGCTGCCTTGACGCCGAGCCCGACCACGAAGATCGCTGGAAATGCGCGCGACATGGTCGCCCACGCCACGCACACGCCAGCCAGGCCGAAGCGATCCCGCTTCATCGCCGCGAGCGCGAAGATCAGCATCGCGATGTAGTCGAAGCGCAGGATCGACCCGCCCATGTAATTGAAGCGGTTTGGAAAGTTCGCGGCGAAGAAGATCGCCGCGATCGCGGCGGTCCGCAGATCCCACACCCACGCGATCACGGCGAACGCCGCCAGCATCAAGATCACGTCGATCGCCGCGACCCAGGTCAAGCCCGCGCGGTCGAGCCCGCTGATCGTCACCAGCTTGCCGACCACGAACGCGTGAAAGGGCGGCCCGTTGAAGCCCTTGTCGCCGAACAGCTTGGGCCACATCCAGTGCAGCCCGAGGTCCCACATTGCGTCGATGTCGGCCAGAAACTCGGCCTTGCGCTCGGGCGTGAACAGCTCCGCACAATCGCGCTCACCGGCGATCTCCCGGACCGGGCCGACGCGCAGGGTTCGAATGTCGCGCATCTGCTTCACCTTGGAGAAGTGCCGCTCGTGCTCAGCGTCCAGCTCCCAGGTGCATTCGTAGGTGCGAAAGTAGCCGAGCTCTGGCAGATACTTGGCGCCGAACACTTGATGGTAGATGTCCCAGCGGTGCAGCCAGCCGTGCTCGTCCTTGTTGGGATCGTTGCGCTGGCCATAGAAGTATTGCAGGCACGAGCACAGCGCGACCAGCACCAGCGCGCCGGTGAGGGCCCGCTCGGCGTGCTTTAGCCAGGCGGCGGCGATCGGCTTGCGCAGGATCGTTCGCCAGGCGACCGCCGCCAACAGCAGCGCGATCGTCGCGACCGCCAGCGTGAACTGGACCGTCGCGGTCTCGTGGCGATCGGTCAGGAGCCGCACGAGCGCGTCCATCAGCGCACCTCCTTTACCGGCACGCTCGCAGGCAAGCGCGGATCGTCGCCGCGATCACGCAGCTCGGGCTCGAGCACCAAGGTCAGCGCGAGCCCGAGCAAGACCACGAGCAGCAAGCTGGTGTGCCCGACGTTGTGCACGAATGGGAGCTGGGGATGCACGCGCAGCAGCGCGTGCATCCCCACGCTCACGCCCAGCACCGCGGCGGCGAGCAGCGTGATCGGCCGCTCGCGCATCGGCATGCGCTCGGCCTGCAAGAGCAGCAAGCCGAGCGCCACATAGGCGCCCGCTGGCACGCTCGCGAACCCGAACATCGCCGTGCACCCCGCGATGCTGGCAAACAGCACCGGCTCGAGCCGCCGCAAAGCGACCAGCACGGGGACCAAGAGCAGGGCCGCGCAGAGCCGGACCCACGCGATCCGCTCGGTCAGCCGCGCGAGCTTGTCCGGATAGTCGACCCAGCCGCGGCCGCCGTCGATGTTGCCATCGAGCAGGAACAGCCAGCGCAGGCCGACCGCGTCGAAGTGACCCTGTTCCCATGCGCCCGCGAGCCGCTCGAGCAACGCGACCCAATTGGCCACGCCGCCCGGGAGCAGCAGGCTGATCCCAAAGAGCAGGAGCCCGGCCCCAAAAAAGCCCGCCGACCAGCGGCGCAGCGCGGCCCCGATTCGGCGCTCGACCACCGATGACCCGATCAAATGCAGGGCCAGCGCCAGCGCGAAGAACCCCGGCCATAGTTGATCGAGCGTGGCGAAGGCCAGCAGAGCGCCGCTGAGCATCCAGCGCTGTTGCTGGGTGGCCGCGAACGCAGCGATCAATGCAGCGAGGCCGAGCCAACGCAGCGGCCCCAGCTCAAATCCGATCGCCACGAACATCGAGAGCCCCGCGATAGCAGCGCTGCGCCGTCCGAACGCCCGCGCCGCGTAGAGCAGCGCTCCGATCAATATGAGCAGGTCGACGAGCGCGAGCGTGATCAGGCTCGCGCGGGACAACCCGAGCAACCCGAACGCCACCCGCTGCTCGAGCAGGTGCAGCGGTGTCGCCCGGCTCGCGGGTTGCTCGGCGATCAGTTGCCAATCCGCGCCCTGCGGCACCGTCAGCAGAGCCGCGAGCAGAGCGAGCACGATCCACAGCGCATCGAGCCCCCGCTCGAGTCGCGCCCGCCAACCCTCGGGTAGAGACGGTCGAGCCAGCCAAGCGGGCAGGCGAGCGTCGGGAGCGGGAGGACGGCCCCACGCTCCCCACCACGCCAACGCTGCGAGCAGCACGAGCAGCCCGATGAGCGCGAGCGCGAAGGGGAGCCGCGCGAGTGATTCCGGCCCAAACATGCCCGCGGAAAGTGCCACGAGAGCCGGTTCCGATCCGAGGGCGATCGGTGCCTGTGGCTTGGATTCGGCCCTGATCCGATCGCGCTATCCCACATGTAGGACAAGGTGGACGCTGTTTGTCAGCCCGCCTTCGAAATCCTGCGATTTTTTTGCCCGCGATCTCGCGACCCGATAGAGGGCTCGAAGCGCCCTGTTCCCCGCAGGGCCTCCCCACCATCACCACCCCTGATCGCGCCCCACCAAGGCGCGACCCCACCCAAGGAATCCACCATGGCTCACTTCGAACTCGAAGACGCCTACCAGGACCAAGCCAAGATCAAGGTGATCGGCGTCGGCGGAGCCGGCGGCAATGCGGTCAACACCATGATCGCGGCGAAGGTCGAGGGCGTCGAATTCATCGCTGCGAACACCGACGTCCAAGCTCTCGAGCGCAACAACGCGCCCAAGTGCATCCAGCTCGGTCGTTGCGTGACCCGGGGCCTCGGCGCCGGGGCCAACCCCGAGCGGGGCCGCGAAGCAGCGCTCGAGAGCGTCAACGAGATCGGCGAGATGCTCGAGGGCGCCGACATGGTGTTCGTGACCGCTGGCATGGGCGGCGGCACGGGCACTGGCGCAGCACCGATCATCGCTCAGGTCGCCCGCGAGTGCGGGGCCCTGACCGTCGGCGTCGTCACCAAGCCCTTCTCGTTCGAGGGTCGTCGGCGGATGAAGTTCGCCGAGCAGGGCATCGAGCGGCTCGAGCAGGCCGTCGACACCCTGATCACGATCCCCAACGATCGCCTGCTCCACGTCACCTCGTCGAACACGAGCTTGATGGAGGCCTTCATGCTGGCCGACGAGGTCTTGCAGCACGCGACGCAGGGCGTGTCCGACCTCATCACGATCCCCGGCATCATCAATGTCGACTTCGCCGACGTGCGCACGATCATGGCCAGCCAGGGCCGCGCGCTGATGGGCATGGGCGTGGCCAGCGACGAGGGTCGGGCCGTGGCCGCCGCTCAGCAGGCGATCAACAGCCCGCTGCTCGAGGACGTCACGATCCAGGGTGCCAAGGGCATCCTGATGAACATCACCTCGGGCCCGAACCTGCGCCTGCACGAGGTCGAGGAGGCCGCGTCGCTGATCATGGAAGC
>CBFGLP010000922.1:0-11557 GCA_965649595.1 uncultured Myxococcales bacterium
CCTCGAACTGGCCGCGGAACTTGGTGCCGGCGAGGACGGCGCCCATGTCGAGCGCGTACAGCTTGGCGCCCAGCAGCGCCGCCGGCACCTTGCCCTCGTGCACGCGCAGCGCCAGGCCCTCGACCACCGCCGTCTTGCCGACGCCGGGCTCGCCGACCAGCACCGGGTTGTTCTTGCGGCGCCGGCAGAGCACCTGGATCAGCCGAGTCACCTCTTGCTCGCGGCCGACCAGCGGATCGATGTCGCCACGCTCGGCGCGTGCGGCCAGGTCGACCGCGTACGCGCTCAGCGGATCGTCGGCGACGGCGTCGTCCTCCTCCTCGCGCGGAGCACCGCCACTGGTCGGGCGCGTGCGAGGCGTCGCTCGCTTGCCGCCCTTACCGATGCCGTGCGAGATATACAGCGTCACGTCGCGGCGGCGGACCTGCTGTTGCTCGAGCAGGTACACCGCCATCGACTCCGGCTCGGCGTAGAGGGCGACCAACAAGTTGGCGCCGGTGACCTCGGCCTTGCCCGCGCCCTGCACGTGAAGCACGGCCCGCTGCAGCACTCGGCCGACGCCGATCGTCTGCTGAACCTCGCCTTCTTCGTCGTGCTTGGGCACGTGCTGCTCGAGGAACTCCTCGAGCTCCTCGCGCAGCTTCTCGATGTCGGCGTTGCAGCCGAGCAGCACCTCGCGGGCGCTGGGATCGTCGAGCAGCGCGAGCAACAGGTGCTCGAGGGTGATGAATTCGTGTCGACGTCGGCGCGTGTCTTGAATCGCCGAATCGAGGGTCGCTCGCAGCTCAGGACTCAGCATCGGGGTCGTCCTCGGGTTCCATGGATGCCATCAACGGGCACTCGTTTTGCCGCGCGAGCATGTGCACCTGTGCCACCTTGGTCTCGGCGATCTCGTGGGTAAACACCCCCGCGAGGCCGACTCCATTGTTGTGCACGTGCAGCATGATCTCGGTCGCCCGCGACTCGCTGTGGTGAAACACGGTCTGAAGCAGCCGCACCACGAAGTCCATCGGGGTGTAGTCGTCGTTATGCAGCAGCACGCGGTACATGCGCGGCCGCTTGATCTTGCGCTCGTCGCGGGTCTTGAGCGCTACACCGCGTTGGGGTTCGTCTTTGCGCTTGTCGGACATGGCTTCAGCCCGTCGGGCTGATGAGAAGGAGTTGCGCAGGAGTCCAGCCTTCGGCCCGGGCGGGGCGACTCAGCCCACGTGGGGCTGACGAAGCAGTGGGATCTCGATGGAGCCGAGATCGACTACGGCATTGTAGCGGAGCGGGCTCGGGTCGATGGCTGTCATTCCGCTCGCCTCCCCCACACGGGCAGTCAGCACCTGTCCAAATTCGAACGCGCTCTACGTTTGCTCCCGCCCAAACCAAGGTAATGCTCGGCGCCGTGGACCTCACCACGACCCAGCGCAGGAGCCTCGAAGGCGTGGATGGCGCGACGTGGAATGCTCTGGACCACGGCCCCTCGCCTTTCCTCGAGTGGGGCTTCTTGCGGGCCCTCGAGCTGTCCGGCTCGGTCGGTGAGGCGGCCGGATGGGACCCCCACTACTTGTTGGTGTACGGCGATCCCTCTGCGCTGATCGAAGACGCTGGCTCTCACGATGCGCGGCACGGCTCCCCTGATCAGGTGGGACATGCTCACCTCCCCAATCGGGCAGGGGGATCGGTCCTCCTCGGCGCCGTCGCGGCCTACGTCAAAGACCACAGCTACGGCGAGTACATCTTCGACTTCCACTGGGCCCGCTCGAGCATGCGCGCGGGCATCCCCTACTACCCCAAGCTGGTGATCGCCGCCCCCGCCACGCCGGCCACGGGCAAGCGCTTGCTCCTGCATCCGCGGCTCGGGCCGCAGGCCCGCGCGGCCGTTGTCGAGCGCCTGATCCAGGCCGTACGCGAGCTGGCCGACGAGCGCCGCTGTCAATCGATCCATTGGCTGTTCACGACCGCCGAGGAGCGCGAGTGGTTGACCGCCGCCGACTTCGCCCCGCGCTCGAGCTTCCAGTTCCACTGGCACAACCACGACTACGCCGACTTCGACGACTTCTTGGCCAGCTTGACCTCGCGCAAGCGCAAGCAGATCCGCAAAGAACGGCAGCGAGCCCGCGCCGCCGTCGATGCGATCCGCTTCGTGCCTGGCAGCGAGCTGCGGCCCGCTCAGATCGCCGCGCTCGATCGCTTCTACCGACACACCACCAACCAGTACGGCGGCAGCCAATACCTCCAGCGCGGCTTCTTCGATCGGCTCGTCGAGCTCGCGCCGGAGCGGGTCCGCTTCCTCGAGGTCGAGCGCGGCGGCAAGCCGATCGCCGGGTCGCTCTTCTTCGAGACCGAGCAGGGCCTCTACGGTCGCTACTGGGGTTGCGACGAGCACATCGAGTACCTCCACTTCGAGGCCTCGTACTACGTCGGGATCGAGCGCTGCATCGAGCGGGGCCTGCCGCTGTTCGAAGCCGGGGCGCAAGGCGAGCACAAGCTCCTGCGTGGGTTCATGCCCGCGCTCTGCCACTCCGCGCATTGGTTGCGGCACCCGGGCCTCGACAAGGGCGTGCGCGAGTTTCTGCGCGAGGAGAGGCGAGCGGTCGCGCAGCACCTCGAGCAGCTCGCTATCTATGGGCCATACCGCCAGCCGGAAGGCCATGAGGTGCATGAGGTGCTCGAAGGCCCGGAGCCCGAGTAGCCCCCCGCGACCCGCGGCGCCGGTGATCGATGGCGCCTGCTCGTGGCACATCCGGTGACCATGACGATGAGCACATCGGGGAGGTCGGGTTCGTTGGCGGCTGCGCTGCTCGCCAGCTTGTGGATGGGCGCGATGGGCTGCGAGCCGCCGGACGAGCAAGGCGAGCCCGTCGACTGCGGGCCCTATGCCTTCGAGGAGGGCGGCAACGAGTGGACCGTCGAGTTCGTCAACAACCGAGCCGAGCCGGTCTACGTCGAGGTCGGCTGCGATGGCCTGCCCTTTCGGCTCTCCGACAGCGAGGGCAACGACGTGGTGGTCTCGGGGTTCGGCTGCGAGTGCTTCTGCGACGAGCTAGCGCTGCCGGGCCTCGCTAGTTGCTTCGACTGCGCCACCGACTGCGTCGACTTCTCGTCGGTTCGACGGATCGACCCGGGCGCGACCTGGATGGTCGAAGCGGCGGGGATCGTGCTCGAGGAGGCTCCCGAGCCGATCCCCTCCGACTGCGTCGATCAGCCGCAAGAGGTCGACTACCCGTGCGTGTTGCGGCGTCAGGCTCAGCCAGGCAGCTACTCGGCGCAGGCGACGATATCCGCCGCGCTCGCCTGCGAGGGGGCCGGATGTGACTGCACGCCCGACGACGATGGCACGTGCACGACGATGGGCGCGCTGGCAGATGGGGTCACCGTCGACACCACGCTGACCTTCCCTGGCACGGCAACCTTCACCTTCGACTGAGCCTCCAGCTCGTCGTGAGTCCTTCATCACCACCGTCGCTAGCCAGCCCTGCTGGCTCGACTGGGCGTTGGGACCGCGCTCACACCGAGCACGAGCCCAAAGCGCTGGGACCCTGGTCGACGAGCGCTGCTCGTGGCATGGTCGCGTGATGGATCCGCGCACCGCCGCGCTCGGTCAGCACCTCGCTCGCGGCTTGCTTCGCGTCGCCGTGCTCTGGCTCGAGCTCGAAGCCGACGCTGGCCGTCACCAAGTCTCGCTCGCCCGCGACGCCGGAGCCGTCGCGGTGCTCGGCGGCTTCGGAGGCCTCGCCGCCCGAGCCGAGCGCCTGCTCGAGCGAGCCGATCCCCGCTCGAGCGCGATGACCAGCGTCGAAGGCACCGGCGCGGTCGCGGCCATCAGCCTCCCGCACGGTGGCGAGCTCGCGGCGATGTTCCCCGCCTACGAGCGAGAGGCCGTGCTCAAGGACGTCCGCAGCGAGATGGCCCCGCACCTCGAGCTCGCGCTCGAACGCCGCTTCGACGAGGCATGGGCCGCCTGCAAGGACGACCACGAGCGCGAAGAGGTGATCGCCGTGCGGGCGCTGCTGCACGACTTCGAGGGCGCGCGGGCGATGCTCGAGCGGCCGAGCTTCCCCGAGGAGCGCCGCGCAGGCCCGCTCGTGGTGATCGCGGTCGAGAGCTTCCAGCTCGGCCAGCTCGACGCCACGCGAGCGGTGATCGGCGAGCTCGAGCGCAGCGGTGACGCGCACTGGTGGGTGCACATGGCCGCGGGGTTGCTCGGGCGGCTGCCCTGGGTCGGGTATCCCTTCCCGGACTCCTAATCCACGCGCTGGCAGTTCGGACAATAATACGTCGAGCGTGCCAGCGCCCCCTGTCGGCGCATGCGAATGATCGTCCCACACTCGTGGCACCCCTCGCCGCTGCGCTCGTAGACCCACATTCGCCCGGCCCCCGAGAAGCGCGTTCGCCTGGGTCCGCGCATTGTCACGTTCGCGGTCATCAGCTTGCGCGCTCGCGCGAGCAAATCACGCAGCACCGACCGCTCGATGCTGCCGACCGCCACGAATGGATCTAGCCGGCACGAGAACAGCAATTCGGATTTATAGACATTACCGATCCCCGCGACCGCCGACTGCCGCATGATCGCGTCGCCTAGCTCGACGTCTCCGAGCGTCTGCAGGCGATCGAGGGCCTCGTCGAGATCCGCGTCGGGATCGAGCAGATCGGGCCCGAGCTCGCGCAGGTGGACGTGACGAAGCAGCCCCCGTGGACCGAGCAGCTCGAGCGCCATGGGCGAGAAGCAGGGCACCACGAAGGCCCGCGTGCGCAGGACGAGCTTGGCCTGCGCGGCGGGCTTCTTCCAGGCTTCGCCGTGGCGATAGACATGCCAGGCGCCCGTCATGCCCATGTGCGACCAGATCGTCACCGGGAGCTCCTCGGGGCGTTTGGCGGCGACCTCGGGCGCAGCGGTCACGAGCGGATTCATGAGCGGGCTGCAATGGATCAGCAGGTTCTTACCCCGCGACTCCACCCGGTTGACGGTGCGCCCGACGAGCTGCCAGTCATCAACGGCAGCGAGCTCGGACTCGCATGCAATCAGAGTCTCGCCCGCGAGCACGCGGCGAAGCGTGGTCGCCGTCTTGTAGATCGTGTCGCCCTCGGGCACTCGAGACGAGTGTAGCCCCTCAGTGCACCCCCGCCCCTCGCCGAGGCGGCCGGGCCACCACCCGCACCACCACGTCCTCTCCGCGCAGCTGCACCTGCTCGTGGCCTGGCGGCAGATCGTCGAAGTCGTGCTTGATGAAGTCCCGATAGCGCTTCACATAAGTCGCCATCACTCGCAAAGCCACGATCGCCACATCATAATCGCGCTGGGTGATCGGCCGCGGCAGCCCGACCGGATCCGCCCCGGTCAGCCCCGGAAAGGGCCCGCTCTTGGACGCGTAGGGCATCGCCTTGAGCTCCGCACGGACGGAGTCGGGTAGCTCCTTCTTTTGATACCAGCCGACCGCGAGCATGTCGCGCGGGGCATCGCGCTCGTCCGCGTCCTCGTCCGCGTAGAAGTGCTCGATCACGTCGGGATCGAAGAACATCGCCAGGCCCCCGACCCCGTCGTCTTCGACCGGGGTCACGATCAACGAGTCGATCTCGAGCGCCGCGATCTCGATTGCGAAGGGCACCCCGGCGAGCGACTTCCACGGCCGCGCCGCGCGATACTGCTTGGCCGCGGCGAAGAATTCCTCGACTTGCTCGGGTGGGATCCGACCGTCTTGCGAATACGTGGCCCCCCGCTCGCGCTCGCGATCGTTCTGCTCGATGAAGCTCGTGAAGCTGTCCCACATCGGATCGAGCTCGGGCGTCGGCGCGAGCACGATCTCCGTCTCGATCTCCTGGCCGATCGTCTCGCCGAGCCAGCGCGCCAGCTTGGGCGAGGCCACCCGCACGCGCGGCGGCGGAGCGGCGCACTCGGCCAGCGCCAGCTCGAAGGCCTCGCGCACGGCCTCGGGCCCTTGCACCGGCACCATGTGGGGCGGCAGCACCATGCGACTCGGCATGCGCATGAACATCAGCACGCAAGGACGAACCGGCCTGCCCTCGTACTCGACGTACTGCGGCAGCTCTCGCGCATCGAACAGCCACTCGTCGTCCACGCTGCCCCTGCGCTCGCGCCCGCGCTCGCGCGGGCTCGAAGGGGATCGCTTCTGGCTCGGCATCGGGGCCAGCCTACACGCTCATCACGTGCTGCTCACTTCCTGTCCCGCACCCGGACACGCGAAACTGGCCTCAGCAGGCCCTGTCAGCGTCGAGAGGCCCATGTGAGCGAATGAGCTCGACCACATCGGCATCGCGATCACACAGCGCGATTGATCACCCCCACGCTCGCCCCGCGCTCATCGCTTGTAGCAGTGGCCATAAGGGCAGCGTGCTGGTCCAATGCTCGACACCCACCGAGGTCGCCAGCGATCTCCCGGCCCCCATGCACGACACCTGCGCGGGGGGGCCGAGCAAGCCGCCTGAGCGAGCCGGCTGAGCAAGCCGGCGAGAAGGACCTGCAGGTCAACCCGGATCAGAACCTCCCGCCCTTGCGCGGCGTCCCCGATCGGAGACACTCCCGCCGTCATGGCCAAGGCCAAGCAGGACAAGCAGCAAGACAAGCAGCACGAGCTGGCGATCACCAAGCGCGCCGACGACTACCCGCAGTGGTATCAGGACGTGATCCGCCTCGGTGACCTGGCCGAGCCGGCCAAGGTCGTGAAGGGCTGCATGGTGATCAAGCCGCACGGCTACGCGGTCTGGGAGAAGATCCAGCGCGACCTCGACGGCCGGTTCAAGGCGACCGGCCACCAGAACGCCTACTTCCCGCTGCTCGTGCCGATGTCCTTCATCATGAAGGAAGCCGAGCACGTCGAGGGCTTCGCGCCCGAGCTGGCCGTGGTCACCCACGCTGGCGGTGCGCCGCTCGAGGAGACCTACGCGATCCGTCCGACCTCGGAGACGATCATCGGACACTTCTTCGGCAAGTGGATCACCAGCCACCGCGACCTGCCGCTCAAGATCAACCAGTGGGCAAACGTCATGCGCTGGGAGCTGCGGACCCGCATGTTCCTGCGCACTACCGAGTTCCTCTGGCAAGAGGGCCACACCGCCCACGCGACCCACGACGACGCGATGGACGAGGTCCTCAAGATGCTGCATGTCTACGGCGACTTCGCCGAAGAGGTGCTGGCGATGCCGGTGATCCGCGGGATCAAGACCGCCTCGGAGCGCTTCGCCGGCGCGCTCGAGACCTTCTGCATCGAGGCATTGATGCAGGACGGCAAGGCCCTGCAATCGGGCACCAGCCACGACCTCGGGCAAAATTTTGGTCGGGCCTTCGACGTGAAGTTCCAAAACGAGGCCGGCGAGCTCGACTACGTCTGGCAGACCTCGTGGGGCGTCAGCACCCGCTTGATCGGCGGCATCATCATGACCCACAGCGACGACGAGGGCCTGGTCCTGCCGCCGCGGGTCGCCCCGATCCACGCCGCGATCGTGCCGATCTACCGCAACGAGGAGCAGCGCACGGCCGTGCTCGAGGCCGCCGAGCGGATCAAGGCCGCGCTCGGCGAGGTCGACCTCGCGCCGAAGAGCGCCCGCTACCGTGACCCGCTCGAGGTCGTGATCGACGACCGCGACATGCGGCCCGGGGCCAAGTTCTACGAGTGGGAGCGCAAGGGCGTGCCGATGCGGATCGAGCTCGGGCCCAAGGACCTCGAGAAGGGCCAGGTCTGCGTGAAGATGCGGCTCGACACCCCGCAGCAGCAGGGCAAGCTGTTCATCGACGAGAAGGAGTTCGTCGGCACCGTCCGCGAGCGCCTGCTCGACTTCCAGGCCTACCTGCTCCAGCGCGCGCGCGAGCGCCTGCAGGCCAGCATGGTCGAGATCGATACCTGGGAGGAGTTCGAGAAGGTGTTCGCCGGCGAGAGCAGCACCTTCGCGTGGTGCCACTGGGACGGCACCCGCGAGACCGAGGCGGCGATCAAGGAGAAGACCAAGGTCACCATTCGCTGCATCCCGCTGCCCGGCCAGGGCCCGGCGCCGAGCGACGGCAAGTGCGTGTACTCGGGCAAGCCGTCCAAGCAGCGCGTGCTGATGGCGAAGGCCTACTGAGGGCACACCGATGAGCGAGTGGGCCGATCCCACCACGGTCAAGGCGATCGCTCGCGCACGCGCTGCATTCGAGCGCGCGCGCGCGAGCTGGTCGACCTCCGAAGACGACGAGCTCGACGGGGAGGACCCCGCCGGCGACGCGATCGACGAGGGGCAGCGAGCGGTCGAGCACCTCGATCAGGGGCGCTGGGACGAGGCGATCGAGTGCGCCGAGCAGGCACTGGTGATCGCGGAGGACTGGGATCAGGGGAAGATCTGGCGGGAGTTCGCGCTGCTGGTCGAAGAGGCGGCGGAGACCGGGCGGGACTAGCAGCCGACCGTGAATCCTCGATTCGCAGTTGGATCCCTTCTCGACGCGCCCTCCAGCGAGCAACCGATACAATCTAAAATGCACAACGCACACCATGGGCAGCCTCAGCCCTCGGTGTAGCGATCGAGGTGCACGAGCAATACGGCGAGCTCGCGCTCGATGGCGGTCTGGTCGAAGGGGTCGAACTTGCGTTGGCCGGATAGCGAGATTACGCCGGTGCGCCTGACCTTGATACTGACATCCTCGCCGAGCAGATCCATCACCGCGCTCTGGGCTCCGTCGTCCTGGATGAAGCGACGGGTGCGAGCCTTGTCGCGAGTGACGATGACACCGAGTTTGTGGAACAGTGGATCTTGCACGCGGATTGTCATGCCGAACAGAGCGGCGAGGCTGGCGAGCCCCTTGCGCCGAAAGCTGGCGTTGAAGAGCTGCTTGGCCACGGCCCCGCTTCCCGTGACCAGGTAGATGCGATCGTCACCGCGCCCGAACGCCGAGCACTCGACCCTGAGCTTGAATCCTCGGGCGCGCGCGGCCGCCACGGCCCCGCCGTCGTAGCAGCGGTAGCACAGGTCGACGCCGCCGATCCGGTTGGGGCGAGGGTCTTTGGTGCTGCGGCAAAGAGCACAAGCGATTTGATCGGACATGGAGGACACAGCCTACCAGCGCCGCCAGATCGAAGCTGGGTGGGTTTATCGTGGCGCCCGCTCGCCGAAGCGCGCGACGCTGCGCTTGGCGATCGACCAGCGATGGGTCTCGCTCGGTCCGTCGTAGATGCGAAAGGGTCGGACCTCCCGCCAGTAGCGTGAGAGCAGCAGATCGCCGGAGGTCCCGACCGCGCCAGCCATCTGCACGCAGCGGTCGACGATCCGGCCGACCGCCTCCGAGACGAAGGTCTTGGCGATCGACGAGGCCAGCCCGGCATCGCCCTCGCTGTCGAGGACCCATGCGGTATGGTGGATCAGCGCCCGGCTGGCGGCGAGATCGATCTCGTTGTCGGCGATCTGCTGCTGGATCATCCCGAGCTCGGCCAGCCGACTGCCGAACGCCTGCCGGGTCGTCACGTGGCCCAGCGCGAGATCGTGGGCCCGCCTAGCCAGGCCCAGCCAGCGCATGCAATGGGTCAAGCGGGCCGGCGCGAGCCGGAGCTGGGCGTACTCGAACCCGCGATCGACCTCGCCGAGCACCGCGTCGTCCCCGACCTCGCACTCGTCGAACACGACCTCGCTGTGGCCAGCGAAGAGCCCGACATCGAGGGTGTCGAGCTCGCGCGTGACCTTCATGCCCGGGTTGTCGCCCTCGACCAGGAACATGGTCGCGCCGCCGTGATCACCCGGCGCACCGGAGGTCCGCGCCATCACGATCGCAAGCTCAGCGCCACGCGCCCCGGTGATGAACCACTTGGTCCCAGAGATCCGCCAGCGGCCGCCGCTGCGAATCGCTCGGGTCGCGAGCGCCCGGGGATCAGAGCCCGCGCCAGGTGGAGGCTCGGTCATCGCGAAGCACGACCGGATCCGCCCTGCGCACAGCGGCGCCAAGTAGGCCTGCTTCTGGGCCTCGCTCGCCGCCCGCTCGAGCAGGTGCATGTTGCCCTCGTCGGGCGCCGCGATGTTCAGCGCGAGCGGCCCGAGCAGCGAGTAGCCGGCCTCCTCGAACACGATCGCCTGCCCACGGACGTCGAGCCCGAGCCCACCCCAGCGCTCGCCGACGTGCGGCGCGAGCAGCCCGGCCTTCCGCGCGGCGTCCTGAAGAGCTGCGCGAGTCGAAGCCGGGCCGTCATGCACGGAGCCACCGGTCGCTAGCTCGATCGGGATTACGACCTCGCGGATGAGCTCGCGGGTCCGCTGCGCGAGCTCGGCGACATGGGCATCGATATCGAACGAAATGGCCAACGCCTCTCGATCATCGTGTTTCGCGTGCACGTGAGTCAAGCCGCGGATCCTCGATTTTCTAATCGATTGTAAAAAATATCGGCCATCCCTACACTGACCCTGTCCGAGGTCGATATGGCCGAGCACGCCTTCATCTACGACTCGATGCGAACCCCGCGGGGCAAGAACAAGGGCGGGGCGCTGCACGGCACCAAGCCCGTCGACCTCGTGGTCGGATTGCTCGACCAGCTCGTGCCGCGCAACCCGGGCCTCGAGCTCGAGCGGATCGACGACATCGTGCTCGGGGTCGTCTCGCCGGTCGGTGAGCAAGGTGGTGACATCGCCCGGACGGCGGCGCTGGTCGGCAAGCTGCCGGAGTCGGTCGCAGGCGTGCAGCTCAACCGCTTCTGTGCGTCGGGCCTCGAGGCGGTCAACACCGCCGCGGCCAAGATCGCCTCGGGCTCGGACCAGCTCGTGCTCGCCGGCGGTGTCGAGTCGATGTCGCGGGTGCCGATCGGCTCGGACGGCGGGGCCTACTTCCAGGATCCGACGACCGCTTACGACACCTACTTCGTGCCGCAGGGGATCGGCGCCGACCTGATCGCGACCATGGAGGGCTTCAGCCGCACCGACGTCGACGCGTTCGCCGTCGCGTCGCAAGACAAGGCCGAGCAGGCGTGGGCGAAGGGCTGGTTCGCTCGCTCGATCGTGCCGGTCCGAGACATGAACGGCGTCACGATCCTCGCCGTCGACGAGCATCGCCGGCCGGGCTCGACGGTCGAGTCGCTGGCCAAGCTGCCGCCGGCGTTCGCCGCCCTCGGTGAGCTCGGTGGCTTCGATGCCGTCGCGCTGCAGAAGTATCACGGCGTCGAGCGGATCCATCACGTCCACACCGCGGCCAACTCGTCCGGCATCGTCGACGGCGCGGCGCTGCTGCTGCTCGGCAGCCGTGAGGTCGGCGCTGCGCTCGGCCTGCGGCCGCGGGCCCGCATCGTCGCGATGGCGGTGACCGGAAGCGAACCGACGATCATGCTGACCGGACCGACCCCAGCGACCCGCAAGGTGCTCGCGCGGGCCGGGCTGAGCGTCCGCGACATCGATCTCTTCGAGCTCAACGAGGCGTTCGCGTCCGTCGTGATGAAGTGGATGCGCGATCTCGAGATCCCGCCGGACAAGGTCAACGTCAACGGCGGCGCGATCGCCATGGGTCATCCGCTCGGCGCGACCGGAGCGATGATCCTCGGCACGCTGCTCGACGAGCTCGAGCGCCGGCAGCTTCGCTACGGCCTCGCTAGCCTGTGCGTCGGCGCTGGCA
>CBFGLP010000923.1:0-2108 GCA_965649595.1 uncultured Myxococcales bacterium
GGCCGCGATCATGGTTCCACTCGCGGAGCTGAGCGAGCTCGCCGCCCATGAACAGCAGCTTCTTGCCCGGGTGCGTCCACATGAACGCGTAGTAGGCTCGCAGGTTGGCGAACCGCTGCCAGCCTTCGCCGCTCATCTTGGCGATCAACGAGCCTTTGCCGTGGACGACCTCGTCGTGCGACAGCGGCAAGACGAAGTTCTCGTAGTAGGCGTAGGTCATCGTGAAGGTCATCCGGTTGTGGTGATGGCGGCGGTGGATCGCTTGCTCGCGCATGTAGGCCAAGCTGTCGTGCATCCAGCCCATGCACCACTTGTAGTGGAAGCCGAGCCCGCCATCCGCGATCGGCCGCGACACGCCGGGCCAGGCCGTCGACTCCTCGGCGATCGTCACGGCGCCGGGGGCTTGCGCCTCGACGACCTCGTTGACCCGGCGCAGCAGCGAGATGGCCTCGAGGTTCTCGCGTCCGCCCTCGACGTTGGCGATCCACTCGCCCTGCGGCCGGGAGTAGTCGCGGTAGAGCATCGAGGCGACCGCGTCGACGCGCAGGCCGTCGAGGCCCCAGCACTCGAGCCAGTAGAGCGCGTTGCCGACCAGGAAGTTACGCACCTCGTTGCGAGCGAAGTTGTAGACCAGCGTGTTCCAGTCCTTGTGCAGGCCCTCGCGCGGGTCGGGGTACTCATAGAGCGCTTCGCCGTCGAAGCTAGCCAGGCCGTGGGGGTCGTTGGGGAAGTGCGCCGGGACCCAGTCCAGGATCACGCCGAGGCCCCGGGCGTGGCAGGCCTCGATCAACGTCGCAAACCCACCAGGGTCGCCGAAGCGCCGCGTCGGCGCGTACATGGCCGTGACCTGGTAACCCCACGAGCCGTCGAAGGGGTGCTCGGCGCAGGGCAGCAGCTCGATGTGCGTGAAGCCGAGCTCGCTCGCGTAAGCCGGGAGCTGCTCGGCGAGCGCGGCCCAGTCCAAGAACGCGTTGCCGGGGCCCCGACGCCACGATCCGAGGTGAACCTCGTAGATCGAGATCGGCGCCGAGATGGCGTTGGCCCCGTGTCGCTCGGCTGGCAGTGGCCGAGGCTGCCGGTCCGGCGCCACGACGCTGGCCGTGTCCGGGCGCAGCTGCGTGGCGAAGGCGTAGGGGTCGGCCTTGGGCTCGAGCACGACACCGTCGCGCGTGCGCAGCTCGTACTTGTACAGCGCGCCTGGACCGAGGCCGGGGATGAACAGCTCCCACACGCCGAGGCCCGGGTGCGAGCGCATCGGGTGGCGACGACCGTCCCAATGGTTGAACTCGCCGACCACCGAGACCCGACTCGCGTTGGGTGCCCACACGCAAAAGCGAACCCCCGCGACGCCGTGTTGCTCGAGTAGGTGAGCGCCGAGGATCTGCCACGGGCGCAGGTGCGTGCCCTCGCCGAGCAAGTGGCGATCGAGCTCGCCGAAGCTCGAGCCGAAGCGATAGGGATCGTCGACGTCCTCGTGATGCCCGAGCGGGTAATGAACCCGCAGCCGGTATGCCCAGGTGGGCTCGACTCGGCTGATGAAGCCCTCGAACAAGCCTTGCTCGTGGATCCGACTCAGCCTGCTGACGGTGCTGCCGTCGAGAGCGAGCACCTCGACGCCCACGGCTCCGGGCTTCAGCGTTCGCACCCATATGCCGCCTGCATCGGCGTGAGGGCCAAGCGCGGCGAAGGGATCGGGGTGGGCGGCACCGATCAGCGCGTCGATCTCGGTTGGGCTCAGCATCGGCTCTGAATTGGCTCAGGAGCTCCGTCACGCATAGTGGACCTTCACGCCCCGAATGATCGTCGAGAGCGCCTGCTCGACCACCTCGGTCCGCGGGTCACGGACGATCGCGTAGCCGTCGCCCTCGTAGCTGTCGCTCTTCGGCGCCCCGAGGGTCGGCAGCTTGGTCTCGACCACGAAGCGGCCGACCGCCTCGTTGGCTTCGCCGACGCCGGTCACCGCGGCGACGCGGCCGCGGCCGATCCCGCGCAGGTACGCACAGCCGACCGCGTAGCGGCGCTCGAAGGGGCCATCGAAGGCTCCGTCGACGACCGCGCGCGCCCACATGCGGTAGGAGTCGACGTCGTAGGCGAGGCCGATCATTCGA
>CBFGLP010000924.1:0-13678 GCA_965649595.1 uncultured Myxococcales bacterium
GCCTCGCCCAGCCGGATCATGTTGAAGGTCCGCGGCTCGCGGCTCTTCGGCCCGGACGGGCCGACTGAGCCTGGGAGCAGATCCGGCCGCTCCAGCCCGCTGAGATCCAGCGGGAAGGTCCCCGAGGTCGATAGCTGCAATCCACCGCCGCGCTCGCGCCAAGAGCCGATCAGCACAGGCAGGCAGGCGATGTTGCGCACCGACATTCCACCGCCGCGGTGCCGCTGAAGCCCATAGTTGATCCGAATCGCGGCCGGCCGCGTGGTCGCGTATTCGCGTGCCATCGAGCGAATGCGCGTTGCCGGAATCCCGGTGATCCGCTCGACCCGCTCGGGATCCCAATCCCGCACACGCTCGGTCAGCTCGGAAAAACCCACGGTCGCGCGATCGACATAGTCGCGATCGACCAAGCCCTCGCCGATGATCACGTGCATCAGCCCGAGCGCGAGCGCCCCGTCGGTGCCCGGTCGGATCGGCACCCACTCGTCCGCCGCTCGGGCCGTGCGCGTGTGGATCGGATCGATCACCACCACCTTCGCCCCGGCCTTGCGCGCCTTGGTGATGATCGGCCACAGGTGCATGTTGCTGGTCAGCGTGTTGCTGCCCCACAGCCAGATCAGCCGCGCGTGCTCGAAGTCCAGCGGATCCGGCCCGATCGCCTTGCCCTGCGTGTAGAGCAGCCCAGTCTTGCCCGCGCTCGCGCAGATCGTCCGCGCGAGCCGGGTCGCGCCGAGCTTGTGGAAGAAGCGCTGGGCCATGCCCTCGCCTTGCAGCAGGCCCATGGTCCCCGCGTACGAGTACTGCAACACCGACTCGGCGCCGTGCTGGTCGATCACCGCCCGCGTGCGCTCGGCGATCTCGGCGATCGCCTGCGCCCACGAGATCGGCTCGAAGCGCCCCTCGCCCTTGCGCCCGACTCGACGAAGCGGCGTGGTCAGGCGCTCACGGTGGTAGCTGCGCTCGAGGTAGTTATCAACCTTCCCGCACAGCTTGCCGGCCGTGAAGGGGTGCCCCGCGTGGCCCCAGATGTCGACCGCCTGGCCGCTGGTGGTGTCGACCGCGACCTCCCACGCGCAGGTGTCCGGACAGTCGTGCGGGCACGTCCCGGTCACGACACGAAAGCGAGGGTCGGTCCGGTACTGCTCGCGGCTGCTCACGGTCGCGATGGTACTCCTCCGCAATCCCTGGCCAAGCGGCGTCCCTTCGTCGGACTATATCCGCGAGCCATGCCCTGGGACCGAGACCAGATCGCCGCCCGCGCTGCCCGAGAGCTGCCACCCAACAGCGTCGTCAACCTCGGCATCGGCATCCCGACCCTCGTCGCCAACCACATCGCGCCCGAGCAGAACATCTTCCTGCACTCGGAGAACGGCCTGCTCGGCATGGGCCCCTTCCCGCGCGAGCACGAGGTCGACCCGCAGATCATCAACGCCGGCAAGCAGACCGTGACCGTGCTGCCCGGCGGCAGCACCTTCGACTCGGCCGAGAGCTTCGCTATGATCCGCGGTGGCCACGTCGACGTGGCGATCCTCGGCGCGATGCAGGTGAGTGAGCGCGGTGACCTCGCCAACTGGATGGTGCCCGGCCAAAAAGTGGCCGGCATCGGCGGCGCCATGGACCTCGCCACCGGCGCGCGCAAGGTGATCGCGGTGATGACCCACCGCGACCGCGACGGCGGGGCGAAGCTGCTTCGCGAGTGCACGCTGCCGCTCACCGCTCTGCGGTGCGTGGATCTCGTGATCACCGAGCTCGCGGTAATCGGCGTCGACAAGCGGGGCTCGGGCGGGCTCTCGCTGGTCGAGGTAGCGCCGGGGGTGAGCGTGGACGAGGTCGTGGAGGCTACGGGGGCACCCCTGCGAGTATGAGTGGGCTCACCTCATAGGTTGGGGGAAGCCCTTGGCTTTGGCGGGGCTTCGTGTATCTTCCGTCACCCCGACGGGCTCGTAGCTCAACTGGCAGAGCAGCGGACTCTTAATCCGCGGGTTGTAGGTTCGATTCCTACCGGGCTCACGAATGAAACGCCCTCGCACCACCCGGTGCGAGGGCGTTTTGCTTGGTGCTTCGAGACCCGCAATCGCGATCGTTCGAATCATCGATCTGCCACCATATGGTCTATTCGCAACAGTATCGTTGCGGCGGTACGCGCCCTGCCCAAGGCTGAGCGCCATTACCCCACGGACAGTCATCCTAGCTTGCATTCGAGCTCCTCGCCCCGACCCGCCGTCGGAATCGTGAAGGAGAACGTGCTCCCGCGCCCCGGCGTGCTCTCGACCCACACCCGGCCGAAGTGCGCCTCGACGATGCCCTTGACGATCAGGAGCCCGAGCCCCCCACCACGCTTTCCAGCCCTTCGCGCCTGCCAAAAGTGGTCGAACAGGTGCGACAATTCCTCGGCCGAGATGCCGGGCCCGGTGTCGGCGACCCAGAACAATACTTCGCCGTCCCGTCGTGCCGCTCCGATCGTGATGCGCCCTCCGGACGGCGTGAATTTCAGGGCGTTGCCGATCAGGTTCTCGAACACCTGCAGGAGTCGGTCGCGGTCCGCCCACACCTCGGGAAGATCCGGCGCCATGTCGACGAGAAGGTCGAGCGAGGCCGACGCGGCCAGCGGCTTTTGGGCCTCCAGGGCATCGGCGACGATCTGCTCCGCTGGTAGACGAGCCGGCTCGATGACGAGGCGGCCGCCCTCCATTCGGGCCACGTCGAGGAGGTCCTGGATCAAGCGATTCATGCGGGTCGCGGCGCGCTCGATCACCTCGGCGGACTTACGTAATGTGGGCTCGAGCTGCTCTGCGCGGCGTCGAAGCAGCGTCGCCTGCATGAGGATGGTCCCGAGCGGATTGCGAAGGTCGTGGGCGACGATGCCGAGCACATCGTCGCGCGCCTGGATGGCCTGCTGCGCGGATCGATATAGCCGGGCGTTCTCGAGCGCCAGCGCCGCCCGCAGGCCGAGCGCCTCCAGCAGCGGGATGTCGCTGGACGAATAGCGTCGCTCGGGGTGCGACGACGCGACGACCAGCGCCCCGAGCATCCGACCATGCGCGACGAGTGGCACCCCCATCACCGACTTGGCGCCTATCGCCTCCAGTAGGCGTCGATGCTCTTCGCTCTGGGCGATCGCCGGAAGCATCTCTGTGGACACCTCGGACATTACCTGCGGCTGCTTCGACTTCAGGATCGTCCAGCTCAAGTGTGGGCATGCGGGATCCAGCGAGCAGCGCTCGAGCGCCTCGGCAATGTCCGACTTGGCCGGGTCCGCGCTCGCCGACGCGAGGCTTCGCAGCTGCCCGTCGTCTTCCAGGATGTCTACGACGCACCAGTCCCCCAGCTCGCGCACGGCCAGCCGAGCAATACGAGCGACGGTCTCCTCGTAGTCGAGCGTGCTGGACAGAGCGGCCCCGACCTCGGCGAGGAACTTCTCCTCCTTCTCGATCCGCTTGTGCTCGGTGATGTCCCGGATGATCGCCGTGAGCACCCAGGCGCCTCCGAGCTCGAGCTTCGAGATGGCCGCCTGAACGGGGAACTCCTCGCCGTTCTTGCGTCGGGCGAGGATCACCGGACGGGTCTCCCCCATCTTGCGGGCCGTCGCCTCGGCCGCAGCGAAGTCGTGCACGTAATCGCGATGGCGCTCGCGGACGCCCGGGGAGAGCAGGATGTCCAGTGGCTTGCCGAGCACTTCCTCGCGCGACCAGCCGAAGATCTGCTCGGCGCCCTCGTTGTACAGGACGATCCGTTGCTCGTCGTCGATCGAGACGATCGCGTCCGCTGCGAGCGCGACAATCCCCCTGAACTTCGCCTCCGCCTGGCGTAGCAGCTCTTCAGCGCGCTTCTTGTTGACGAGGTTTGCGACGCGCGCGCGCAGCTCCGCGACGGAGAAGGGCTTGGTCAGATAATCCTGTGCGCCCTCCCGAAGCAGCCTCACCCTCAGCTCGTCATCCGCCTTGGCAGTCAGCAGGACGATGGGTGTCGCGTCCAGCTCGGGACAGCGTCGAACCGCGAGCACCAGCTCGTCGCCGCTCATCTCCGGCATCATGATGTCGCTGAGGATGAGATCTGGCCTTAGCGCCCTCGCCTTCTCGAGCCCCTCTTTGCCGTCGAACACAGCCGCGACGCGGTACTGGTCGGACAGGGCGTCGGCGATGAAGCGGCTCATCTCCGGGTTGTCTTCGACGACGAGCACGAGCGCTCCCTTCGCGGCCGTGGACACTGGGGTGACCGCGCCAGACTCGGCGCGGAGCGCATCCAGCACATTGCGAACCTCTGTCGGGACCTCGGCAGGCCTCTCTGGCTTGGAGCGAACGACGACACCGGGGGGAGCCGTCCGCGGCAGCTCGACGACGAACAGCGCGCCTCCTTCGGGCGCTTCGGAGATCGCAATCGACCCCCCATGCATGACCGCGAAGTCGCGGGCGATGGACAAGCCTAGGCCGGTTCCGCCCAATCGACGGGTCGCACCGCCCTCGAGCTGCCGAAAGCGCTCGAACACGGCTTCTCGCTGATCGGGCGGCACACCCGGGCCACTGTCGGCGACCTCGATGAATGCTCGTTCGCCTGCCTCGCGCAGGCTCAGCCTGATGTGCCCGCCGGAGGGCGTGAACTTGAACGCGTTGGACAGCAGGTTCAGCAAGATGCGCTGAACCTTCTCTGGATCGATCTGAGCGATCAGCACATCGGGCCCTTCGACCTCGAAGGTCGTGCGCTTGTCCTTGGCGAGGGCCTCGAAGTGACCGGCTACGAAGCGCGTGAGCCACGAGAGGTCGGTCTCGACGTACTTGGGCTCGAGGCCGCTCGCCTCCAGCTTCGCTATGTCGAGCAGGTTATCGACGTGACCGAGGAGCGTGCGTGCGTTTCGAGCGACGACCTCCAGATCACGACGAGCGCTCTTCGATATGTCGGGTGACTCGAGCAGCCGCTCGGTCGGACCGAGGATGAGCGCCAGCGGCGTGCGCAGCTCGTGACTGACGTTGGCAAAGAACTGAGTCTTGAGATCGTCGAGCTCCTTGGACTTTTCGTAGAGGCGGGTGACCTCTGCATTCGCTCGCTGGAGCTCGTCTCGCGCCCGCCGGAGATCCGAGATGTCGCGAGTCACGGTCCCCATTCCGAGCAGCTGGCTCGTCTCCGGGTCGCGGATCATGAAGTGCGTGTCCGACACGGGTATCGCCGCCTGTGTCTGCCAGTGGCGAAAATATGTTTCACCCTGCCAGTGACCGCTCTCGAACATCGAAGCGAGGATGACGTTCGACGCGAACGAGCGCTGATCGGACGGGTAGTACTCGAGCATTTGTGTGTCATCGACTGGCTGGTCGGCTGCCAACCCCACCATTCGACGACCAGCCGGGTTCACGTAGATGGGCTTACCCTTTGCGTCCGCGATGCCGATGAAGTCCGATGAGTTCTCGATGAGCGCGGCGAACATGCGGCGCTCGTTGACGGCCTGCTTCAGCCGCTCGTTTGCGCGCTCGGATGCACCAAGCGCATCGGCGGTGCGCTGGTTGGCTTTCCTCAGGCGGTCGTGGAACACACCGAAGAGGACGCCCATCGTCGTGAATACGCTGGCGGGGAAATAGAAGATGGGCGCCTTGACGAAGGAATACTGGGGCGGAACGAAGAACCAGAGCACCGATGCGGTGGCAATCACGGTTGCGACGAGTCCGGCACGCAGCCCGCCGATCCAGGAGCTGATGAAGACCGCCGGGTAGAAGAGGAACCACGCGTAGGGATCGATGAGCGACCACAGCGACCACTGAACGATCAGCGCGACGATCGGCGGCAGAATCGCCAGGACCGGTCGTAGGCTGCGCTTCGAACCACCAACGAAACGCGAAGAGTCCGACCGTCGCATGCGTGAGGCACCTGGATCAGCTCTTGTACCAACCGGCGCTGCCTCTTCCAAGCGCAGGACGATGAGACTATTCAACCTGGAAAGCGCTCTTTGAGCGTAATTATTGCACTAACATACATTCCTGTCGTGGTCGGCCATGTGGTGGAGCACATGATTACCACGACGGCGCCCAGCACGAGAGGCGTCGAGGCCGTCCGCGCCGGCCGACCGGCCCCTGAAATATCAGGCGCTACCCTCACGCCACCAACAGGTCGATATCCAGCCGAGCATTCGATCCGGATCGACGGCTACCCAAACCGCTCCTCCTTCCACGGATCCGCATGATTATGATACCCGCGCCGCTCCCAATATCCCGGCTCGTCTCGTGACACGAACCGAATCCCCGTCAGCCACTTCGCGCTCTTCCAGAAGTACAGATCCGGCACGACGGCCCGCACTGGTGCACCGTGCTCGCGCGCCAAGGGGACCCCGTCGAGCTTGTGGGCGATCATCACGTCCTCGTGCAGCGCCTCGGCCAAAGGCACGTTCGCCGTATACCCATGGGCCGCCTCGAAGATCACGTGCTTGGCCGCGCTCTGGACCCCCGCCTCGTCCGCCAGCGCCTCGAGCTGCACGCCCGTCCATCGGGCCCCGAGCACCGTCCACCCGGTCACGCAGTGGACGTCGAGCTCCTTGGTCACCTGCGGCAGCGCCAGCAACCCGCGAAAGTCGAGATCGAGCTCCTTCTTGACCTCGCCGTGCACGCGAATCCTATACTTGGACTTGGACGGGTCCCCCTGGTCGCCGCCCATCGGCTTGAGCGCCGTGATCACCTTCTGCCCTGGAGGGACCCGCTCACGCCCGTCAGGACGCTTGTCTGCCCTCGCTGCTGCGAGGAAGCCGTCGTCGGCGACCGTGTAGACGCCCCCGAGCACGCACAGCGCAACGCCACGGCCGGCCTGCTGCAGGAAGCGGCGGCGCGCGATCGCGCGGGCGACCGCGTCATTGGGCTGAGGAACGCGGAGGTCGATGGGCTCGTCAGGCTGGCGGGTAGGCATGGCGAAGGCCAATGGACAACGTGACAGGGCGAGGCGGGTTACCGCACGGCGCTCGCCGACACGGTAGCACCCGAGCCGGCGCGAGTGGGCCCGCGCCCAGCCGGTCGAGCGCGGCGAGCTCGGGCGGGTCCGCGGGCTCGTAGGCGAGGGCGTCGCGTCCGCCCTCGTGGTCGTGCTACTCGAATCTCGATGCCCCGCTCCCGGAGGGGTCCACGTCGGCCTCCGACTCCGAACGAAGACCCGAGCGCCCGATTGGGGGCGGTGTTCGAGGCCCAGCACGCGCAGCTCGAGGCGCTGCGGGCCGAGCTCGCGCGACGCGAGGCCGAGCGCGAGGCGATCGAGCTGCAGGCCCGCATGCGTCGGCTCGACGAGAGCGAGCTGATGGCGTTGATCTTCGAGCACCTCGACGAAGAGAACCCGCGGGTGGTTCGCGAGCTCGACTTCGATCGGCTGGTGATCCTGAGCGAGGCCGAGGGCGACTCGGAGCGCGTGGACGAGCTCGCGCTCGAGGTTGCTATCTCCACGCAGACCGAGGCCGTGCCCACGCCCAACCCAGCGCGGCCAGCCACCGGTCCGCTGCTCGAGCACGTGTGGGCTGGTCGCGGCTGGGCCGACGAGGTCCACGCGATCGATCCCGAGCTGCTCGATCGACCCGAGCTCGTGCCCGATCAGCGGGCGTTGCTCGAGCGCGCCCGCGGACGCTCGCTCGCGCTCCTCAACCTGCGCCGGCTCGCGCGAGAGCCCGCGATCATGCACCTCGACGCGTTCGTGCGAGCGTGTCGGGCTCGACACCTGCGCTTCTGCCGGGTGATCACCGGCAAGGGCATCAACAGCAAGGCCGATCCAGTGATCAAGCACGAGGTCCTGCACTGGTGCACGCGGCAGCCCGACGGGCCCGTGCTCGGGTGGGCGCCGGAGCTCGACGTGCACGGCGAGTGGGGCAGCATGATCCTCGAGCTGCGCTCGCACAGCTCGGGCTAGTTGCTCTCGCGGGCCGCCCGTGGCATGTGGCCGAGCATGCGGACCCGCTACGCGTACTTGCACGGCTTTGCCTCGTCGGCGCAGTCCAAGAAGGGCCAAGAGGTCCGCCGCCGCTTCGCCGCGCTCGCGCAGGAGCGAGGCGATCCGACGCTCGAGCTACATACGCCGGATCTCAACTACCCGAGCTTCGCTGAGCTGACTTATTCCGGCATGCTCGAGGCGTTCGACATGTTCGATCGCGAGCTCGACGCTAGCGAGGGGGTCGAGCCAGGATCGACGCGCTGGTGCTTGATCGGCTCGAGCATGGGCGGCTGGGTTGCGTCGCGCTGGGCCGAGCTGCACCCGGACCGGGTGCAGCGGCTGCTGCTGCTCTGCCCGGCGTTCGACTTCGTGACGCGCTGGCCAGCGCTACTCGGCGCTCAGCAGTTCGAGCGCTGGCGCGAGCGCGGGAGCATCCCGCTGCCCGACGGGGCCGGCAAGCTCGTCGATGTCCACTTCCAGCTCTACACCGACGCGCTGACGCAGCCGAGCCGACCCGAGGTGCCCTGCCCGACCCGGATCATTCACGGCACCGGCGACACGATGGTGCCGATCGCTAGCTCGCGCGAGTACGCGGCCTCGCACGAGCCTGTCGAGCTGATCGAGGTCGACGACGATCACCACCTGATGCGCTCGATCCATCACATCGAGCAGGTCGTGCGCGAGTTCTTGCTCGTCCAGCAGCCCGCGGTCGAGCAGACGTTGTGGTGGGAGTTCTTCGGCCCGCCCGCGCAGGGGACCGCAGCGCACTTTCACAAGCACCTCGACGAATTCCTGGCCCGCGAGCAGATCGCCGGGTGCACGACGGGGGTCGAGGTGTTCGATCCCGGACGCCACGCGGCGGCGTGGTGCCGTGCACCCGTCGAGCACGTCGAGCTGCTGGTCCGCGTGCTCAAGCCGCGTCGAGTGATCTGATCCGATTACTGCTCGAGCTTGGGCTCGGGTGGGAGTTGCTGATCCTCGCCCGCGTCCTCGTCCTCGCCAGGCTCGAAGTAGAAGGGATAGGTCACCTCGAGCCGCCCACCGTCCGCCGGCGGGTCGAAGGTGATCGCCATCAACGACTCCCGCATGCACTCGCGCACGAAGGGATCGGCGAGCGTGCTCTCCTCGTCGAGGATCTGAGCGTCCTCGACGACGCCGCCCACGTCGGCCTCGCCGAGGATCGCGAAGCTCATCACCAGCTTGCCCCCGAGCTTCGGGTTGTCCTGCAGCGCCGCGCCGTAACATTCGATCGCGGCAGGCATCAGGTCCTCCCGGATCCGCTCCCGGATGTACTCGCGATCGAGCCCAGGCAGCTCGTCGTTGGCCGGGTCTCGCTCGACCGAGTCGTCACGCCGAGCCGAGGATCCGCCGGCTGGATCGCTCTCGCGTGCGCTCAAGCTGGTGCGGATCTTCTGGTGCATCGCGTCGCGGGCCGCTCGATCTTTCTTGGCCGCGGTCGGCTGGGGATCGACGGCCGGCGCCTGCTCGATCAGCCGGTGCGGTCGATCGTCGGTCGGCTCGACCGTGGCCTGCTTGGGCTTCGCCTCGCGCCTGCTCGTCGCGGCATCGTCGTTGCGCTCGGACAGCAGCACGACGATCGACCCCAGCATGATCAGCGCCACCGCGCCGATCGCCCAGATCCTCGCGTTCGCCCAGCTCACTCGTCGACTTTAACCTGGATCACGACCTCGCCGATCTTGCTCGGGATCTGAATTACGCCGAGCGCGATCACTCGCTCACCATCGCGGACCTCGAGCTCGTGCTTGCCCGGCTTGACCGCCCGCCCCTCGTCGCCGCTGGCGAGGTAGCGACCGTCGATGAACACGCTGCCGCGACCGCCCTCGAGCTCGACGCGGACGCCCACCTCTTTGGCCTTGCGCTGCTTCTTGGCCTCCTTGGCCCGCGCCTTGGCGCTGAGCGTCTCCCCCTCGAGCCACCCGCCGACCGACTCGCCATCGCCAGAGCGCAGGCACACGGTCTCGCAGGTGCCCTCGTCCGCGGCCGCGCGGGTCTCGAGCGAGAGGACCAAGAGCAGGGCCAGACAGGCCGATCCGAGCTCGTTCATGGGCATGACTAGAACCTTCCCCCGATGGTCAGACCGGCGCCTCGCTGGCCGATCCAGGGTCCGGCCCGCAGCGCGCTGGCTCGCTCATTCGCGCCTTGCTTGCGTCGCTTGCTGCCGACCACGATCAGCGCGATGCCGGTCGCTATGCCGACCGCGGCCACACCGATACCTGCATAGGTGATCACGTTCGCTTGGGCGCCCTGGCGATCGAGCACGTCGAGTCGATCCTGCTCGGCCGGCAGCGCCAGGCCCTCGGCCTCGCGTTGTCGCGCCGAGCCGATACCCACGCCTGCCCCGATCATCGCGACTCCGCCGATCCCGAGCGAGAGCGCCACGGCCCCTCCGACGAGCAGCCCGGTGCCCGGCTTGCGCTCACGCTCGGGTCGTCCCTCGTCCTCGGGGTCGGTCTGCTCGGCTCGGCCAGCGGCCGCAGCTGCGGCCTCGCGCTCTTCGACGATCTGCTCGGCCAGCGCGCTCGCCTTCGCGGCGGCGTCCTCGGCCTGCTCGGCGAGCGCCTCGGCCTCTTCCCGCGTGACCGGACGCCAGTTGGTGTCGTCGAAGCGGCGCTGATCGGCCAAGTAGAGCGCGATGTCGTGGGCCGTTCGAGCGAGCGCCTCGGCTTGCTCGGCGAGCGCCTCGTCCTTCTCGGTCTCGGCGTGCTCGCGCAGCCGCTCGCTCGCGGCCAAGAACAGCGCCGGATCACCCGAGGCTTCGGCTTCGTCGACGATCTGCTCGACGGCCGCCGGGACACCCCGCTCTTCGGCGAGGCTGTCTGCCTGCTCGAGCGTCGCGTCGCGCTGGGCCCGAGCTTGATCGGGATCGAGCTTCGCTGGCGCGAGCGCCCAAGCATTCACGGGCAAGGCGAGGGCGGCGGCCGTCAGCAGGGCCAAGGAGCTGCGTGCTACGAGCACGGGCCGAGCATACACGCCATGCGCGAGGTGGGTGTGCTCGCTCGGACCATCGAGCTTCGAACGTGTCACCGGCCAAAGGTACCTGACGACGTCGTTCGGGCCCTGCGGCCGTTCGTCGGATGAGCCCGGGCGGCCTTCGGTTGACGATTCGGTGAGCAGGTCCACTGCAAAGTACATCGAGCTAGCGTTACCGCGCTCGAGACCCGACCTTCGGATCACGAGGAGCGGCGTCGGAGTGCCTCGATTGCGATTCATATCACCAACCGACCAGACATTGATCGATCGCGTGAGCCCCAATGCTCTCGACGCGTGGGGGGTTCGAAGCCCCTGGATTTTGCGCTTTTGGGGTGCTGCACCCTATTGAGCTACATGAGCGACATGCTCTACCTTGCCCTTGTGGAACGTACGAGCGATCGAAGCCAACGCTGGACCTTGCTGGCCTGCGTGTTCGCGCTGCCTGGCTGCTATGTCGGTGTCGACGGCCCTGGGCAAGACAGCGCAGAGGAGGTCGGTGAGGGTCCCGACGACGATGGCCCGGACTCCGGTGACGGCGACGGCGACGGCGACTCGCTCGAGACCACTCGCTTCCCGCGGCTGAGCCACACGCAGTGGGAGAACACGGTCCGCGATCTCTTCCGACTCGACGCACCGACCGGCTACTCGTCGATCTTCATCGGCGATCCGATCAGCGGGAAGTTCGACAATCAAAGCGAGAGCCTCGACGTGACCTCGACGCTGTGGGCCGACTATCAGCGCGCAGCGGAGCAGGTCGCCGACCTCGTCACGAGCAACCCCGATCTCTTGAGCCAGATCGTGCCGGCCGACCTGCCCGATGATCCGGGCGACCCGAGCGTCAAGGCGCAGGCGTGGCTGGAAGAGTTCGGCCTGCGAGCGTATCGCCGTCCGCTGAGCGCCGACGAGCTGCAAGCCCACTGGGATCTCTTCCAGCAGGGGGCGGGCCTCTATGACGACAAGGACGCGTTCACGGCCGGCGTGCACCTGAGCATCCAGGTGTTCTTGCAGTCGCCCCACTTCCTGTATCGGGTCGAGTCGAGCAGCGAGGTCGGCGAAGACGGCAGGATCCACCTAAACGCGTGGGAGCTGGCGACCAAGCTCAGCTACATGCTCTGGAACAGCATGCCCGACGACGAGCTGTTAGCCGCGGCCGAGGCCGGCGAGCTCGACGACACCGCGGGCGTGGTGGTTCAAGCCGCGCGGATGCTCGACGATCCCAAGGCCCACGCGACGATCGCCGACTTCCACGCGCAGCTGCTCGACTACGACCACTACCTCGACCTCCACAAGGACGAGGGCTGGTACCCCGAGTTCGACCCCGAGGTGATGGGTCCGGCGATGCAGCTCGAGACCGAGCGCTTCATCGACGCGGTGATCTTCGAGGACGAGGGCAACTTCTCCGACCTGCTGACCGCGCCCTTCACCTACGTCAACCAAGACACCGCGTGGGTGTACGGGCTCGAGGGTGAGTACGGGCCCGAGCTCGAGCGGGTGTTCCTCGACGAGACCCAGCGCTCGGGCATCCTGACCCAGCTCGGGTTCCTCTCGTCCAACGCCTACGCGATCGACCCCGACTCGATCCACCGCGGCGTGTCGGTCGTCCGCAACCTGCTCTGCGCTCCGCTCCCGCCCCCGCCCGACAACGTGCCGCCGCTGCCCCCCGCGATGGACGGCACGACCAACCGCGAGCGGGTCGACAAGCACACCGGCAAGGGCACCTGCGGCGAGGGCTGCCACTCGACGATCATCAACCCGGTCGGGTTCGCGTTCGAGCACTACGACGCGATCGGCCAGTGGCGCGACCTCGACAACGGGATCCAGGTCGACGCGAGCGGCGAGTTCGCGCTCGACCAGCAGCTGCACCAGTACGACGACGCCATCGAGTTCGGGAAGATCGCAGCCGCCAGCACGCAGGTGCACGCCTGCTACGTCGGTCACCTGATCGAGTACGCCTGGGCGCGCGACACCAAGAACGCCGACCAGGCGCTGATCGACGACATCGCGGCCCGCTCGGCCGCCGGCGATCTGTCGATCCGCGAGCTCGTGCTCGAGCTGACCCAGGCCGAAGCCTTCCTGACCCGCACGCCGACCGGTGCGACGAACTGAAGTGAAGAAGGAGAACACGACGATGCGCCCCTTTAAGCCCTCCTTCCTGTTCCAGCACCGCGGAACCCAAGACCCCACGGCCAAGCCCGCGGCTCGTCCCGCTCGGCGCAAGCCCGGACCGGCGATGTTCGGTCGGCGTGCGTTCCTGGTCGGTGTCGGCGGCGTGACCGTCGGTCTGCCGCTGCTCGAGACCTTCAGGCCCAAGCGAGCCAACGCCGCTGATCCGATCGTCCCCCGCTTCGCCGTGTTCGTGCGTCAGGCCAACGGCGTCGCGCAGGAAGGCGGTGGCGAGCCCGAGCAGTTCTGGCCCAACGCGCCTGGTCCGCTCGACCAAGCCACGCTCGCGGGTCAGACCGATCGGGCGACCAGCGAGCTATCCGCGTACGCCGACAAGCTCTTGCTGATCAAGGGCCTGCGCTTCGCGTTCCCGGGCAACGGCTGCGGCCACTCGGGCGGCGGCAACCAATGTCTGACCGCAGCGCGAGTCAGCGACGAGCCCTCGGGCAACGCTTCGCTGGCGATGGGCGAGTCGATCGACAACCGCATCGCGACCGAGCTCAACGCCGAGGGCGTCGAGCCGCTCACCCTCTACGCCGGCAAGATGGGCGGCTACATCGACGAGGTGCTGTCGTACCGCGGGCCCAAGGATCTGCGCGCCGCCGATCCCAACCCGTGGAGCGTCTACACCAAGATGGTCGGC
>CBFGLP010000925.1:0-2619 GCA_965649595.1 uncultured Myxococcales bacterium
TGCGAACCCGAAAGTGCACGTCGTCCCGCAGACGACAAGCCCCCTTGGGGGGCCAGACGGACGGATGCGAACCCGAAACCAGCCCACCGAGGTCGCAGACCTCGCGGCCGCGAAGCGGCCGTGCGTGGCTAAGTGCACGACGCCTGCGGGGGGTCTATAAAAACCTCCTGCACGCGGAGAGCTGGACGAGGGATCCCGGACTCTCCGCGAGCAGGAGACGCGACTCGGAGCGGCGCGTCGATCCGCCCCACACGCCTAGACCCGAGCCACGCAGAGGCGGTTTCGCGGGTAATCGAATTCGAGATCAGCCGGCCGAAGCACGCGGCTGCATCAGCGCGTGCGCGATCACGCAAGCCCAGCCACCGATCAATCCGAGCCCGCCGAGCGGGGTGATGGCCCCCAGCCAGCGTGGCCCGCCGAGCGCCATCAGGTCGAGGGTGCCCGCGAACACCACGATCCCACCGGACAAGAGCATGACGGCAGCTTGCCGCGCGCGGGTCCACGGGCCGGCCATGCCGGCCACGGCCAGCAGCGCGACCGCATGGATCTGCTGGTAGCGGGCGGCGGTGTTCCACCACTCGAGCTGCTCGGCGCTCAGCTTGCCCTCGAGGCCGTGGGCACCGAAGGCACCAAAGGCGACGCCGAGCAGGCCGAACGTGCCCGCGAGCGCGAGCGCCTGTCGAGAGGATCGGAGATCGGTCGTGCGAGCGTTGGTCATGGCGGCGTCTTCATGGTGCTGGTCGTGGCGAGCTGCTCGCGCAGCCAGGGCCCGACCTCGCGCAGCTGACCGTCGGCCGTGCGGACCTCGTAGGGCAGGTTGGACTTGAAGCTGCGCGTGGCGATCTCGGTCAGCCAGGGATCGAGCTCGTGCAGGTCGTAGCCGATCCACGACCACTTGGTCTCGAGCATGCTGGCGAATTGGTGGCTGGTGTACTCGGTCGCGGCGGCGATGTCGTCGGGCGCCTCGTCGTCGGGCGCGAAGAAGTACAGGCCGCTGTCACGGATCAGCGCGAGCGCGCGCTCGATCTCGGCGTCCTTGCCATCGGGGGCCGCGGCGCTCGACTCGACGGAGTCGGGCTCGGCGACGCCGACTTCTGCGCTCGCGTCGGGTGACGTCGTCGGCGTGGAGTCGGGGGCCGTGTGTGACTCGCCCTTCGATCCACCCTGCGTGCTCGTGACCATGGTCGGCTCGGCGCGCCCCTCGTCGCGCTGCTCCGCACAGCCGAGCAGAGCGACGAGCGCGAGCGCGAGCCGAGGCGAGGTCCGGCGCATCGCCCCGACCTTAGCAGGCTCGACCCCGACCGGATCCGCGCGTGCTCTGGGCCCGCGGTCCTGCTATCGATCGCCCCTCGCGTGAGCAGCGACGACACCGACCTGTTCGGCCACGCGCGCGGCCGCGACCCTGGCTTGACGCCGCTGGCCGAGCGCATGCGGCCGCGCACGCTCGACGAGTACGTCGGGCAGGAGCACCTGACCGGGCCCGGTCGGCTGCTCCGGCGGATCGTCGAGAGCGATCGGATCCCGAGCCTGATCTTGTGGGGTCCACCCGGCACCGGGAAGACCACGCTCGCGCGGATCATCGCGGGGAGCACCGGGGCCGCGTTCGAGACCGTCTCGGCGACCGACGCGGGCGTCCGCGAGCTGCGAGCCGCGGTCGAGCGAGCCCGAAGCCGGCGCAGCTTCGAGAGCCGCGGCACCGTGCTCTTCGTCGACGAGATCCACCGCTTCAACAAGGCCCAGCAGGACGCCCTGCTGCCCCACGTCGAGCGGGGCGTGTGCACGCTGATCGGGGCGACGACCGAGAACCCGAGCTTCGAGGTCAACGCGGCGTTGCTCAGCCGCGCGCGGGTCGTTCAGCTGCGCCCGCTCGGGCTCCCGGCGATCGTCGGGCTGCTGCGACGGGCGCTCGAGGATCCAGAGCGCGGGCTCGGGCCGCGAGGTGTGCAGGCCAGCGATCGCTTGCTCGGTGCGATCGCCTTGGCCTCGCAAGGCGACGCCCGTCGGGCCCTCAACGCGCTCGAGCTGGCTGTCGACCTGATCCCCGACGCGTCGGAAGCGGGCGAGGCTGTCGAGCTGAGCGAAGCCGTGGTCGCCGAGGCGCTCGGCCAGACCCAGCTCCGCTACGATCGTGACGGCGAGGAGCACTTCAACATCGCGTCGGCCTTCATCAAGAGCATGCGGGCCAGCGATCCCGACGCGGCGGTCTATTGGATGGCACGCATGCTCGAGGCTGGCGAGCCGCTCGAGTTCGTCGCGCGGCGCTTGGTCATCTTCGCGGCCGAGGACGTCGGCAACGCGGATCCGCAGGGCATCGTGGTCGCCCAAGCTGCTGCCGAGGCCGCGCGCTTCGTCGGCATGCCCGAGGCCGTCCTCCCGCTCACGCAGGCGGCCACCTACCTCTCGCTGGCGAGCAAGAGCAACGCCACGATCAAGGCCTACTTCGCCGCGCGCAAGGACGTGCGGCGCTTCGGTCCGCTGCCGGTCCCGCTCGAGATCCGCAACGCGGTGACCAAGCTGATGCAGCAGGTCGGCTACGGGCAGGGCTATCGCTACCCGCACGACCTCGACCGGAACGTCGATCGCGAGCACCACAGCTACCTGCCCGAGCTGCTGCGCGAC
>CBFGLP010000926.1:0-1551 GCA_965649595.1 uncultured Myxococcales bacterium
CCGCGATCGAGCGCCACCTGATCGACATCGACGTCGATGGGGAGATCGAGACGATCTCCGCCCAGCGGGGGAGCAAGCGGCGAACCTCGCGGGTCGGCGCGGTCGAGGGCGTGTCGGTCGCGAGCGCTGGCGCGTAGTGGATCGTCTCGATCTCCCCATCGACGTCGATGTCGATCAGGTGGCGCTCGATCGCGGGTCCCAAGCTCGGATCGGGATCGGCGTTCTCGATCCAGAGCCGATACGTGCCGAACAGCAGCGGCCCGCTCGCGCCACCCTCGAGATCCATCTCGTCGAGGATCACGCGACAGGGCAACGCGCAATCGACTCGAATCTGACCAGCGCCGAGCTTCGCCAATGCCGCGCGACGCTGCGTGTGGAACTCGGCCAACGTCGGCCCGAACTCCCGGGCAGGGATCTCGTCACCTCGCACCAGCCGTATCGCTTCGTCCATGGCGAGACCGGCGCCCTGCTCGTCGCCGGCCATCAGCATCGCCCGGGCGAGGTTGAGCAGACCGAAGAGTCGCAGCTCTCGGCCTCGTGGATCGTCGGCGAGCTGCGGAGCGAAGCGGGTCAGGCGTTCCAGCGCGAGCAAGAGCTGGTCGCTACTGGCCTCCGGATCACGGTTGACCTCGAGCGTGAGCCGCTCGACCTCGGCCAAGGTGGCTGCGTAGTCGGAGGAGCCGTCCGACGTTGGTGACGGCTCAAATGCCTCCTCGGCCCCAGCGGGGCTGACCAAGGTGAAGAGCCGACAGGCGAGCAGGAGCGCGAGGGTCACGTGCCTCCAGGATACCAAGGGGTGTCTTGCACCGAGACATCGAGGCGGTCGAGGCCCAACCTGGAGTTCTCGTCGAAATTTCGACGGACCAACGAAGGTCGGCGTGCTCACGCCCACTTTGGGTGTCTCGAATCGGAATCGCCCGTAGTGATACGGTCGATACGGTTTTGGCGTCCGACACTTCTCGGATCGAGAGCCGTAGAGGCCCTCGCGGGGCTCGGAGAACGGAGTCCGGCCACTTCGTGGCCTCCCGGCGCTCCCATTGATTTCGTTGCGGGATCGGGGGCACCATGCGCGTTGGATCGCCTTCGGGCGTGTCGGATGAAGAGCAGTGCGACAGCTCGGCCCATACCAGCTCCTGCGCAAGATCGGCTCCGGCGGCATGGCCGAGGTCTGGTCTGCGCGTCGGCCGGCGGCGATGAGCGGCACCAACAAGTTCGTCGCGATCAAGCTGCTGGCTCCGCACCTCGCCGACAAGCGCGACTACCGGGACATGTTCCTGGCCGAGGCGCGGCTCTCGATGCTGCTCAACCACTCGAACATCGTGCAGGTGTTCGACGCCGTCGATGACCCGCCCGACTGCTACATGGTGATGGAGCTGATCGAGGGCATGACCCTCGCCCAGCTCGAGCGGGCGCTCGGTAAGCAGGGCGAGACCATCCCGGTCGAGGTCTCGGCCTACATCATCGGTGAGCTGCTGCGCGCGCTCTCGTATGCGCACAGCGTCACGCTCGAGGCCGGAGCCACGGTCGTCCACCGCGACGTCTCGCCGCAGA
>CBFGLP010000927.1:0-2088 GCA_965649595.1 uncultured Myxococcales bacterium
GGCGCAGCCGCGACGCGGAACCTGACGGACGTTGCGAACGGCTCTGTCCCGAGCGCAGGTCTCCCCAATTAACGCGCCCGCGCGCAGAGCCCCGGGGAGCCACTGTTCGAGGAGGGAGCGCTCTCCATGATCGAAGAGCCCTCCTGCGCTCCGCTCGAAGTCTCCCAAGCCGAGCACAGGGACTAACTAGCGTGGGCTTGGACTGGCGGGATTCGTACCAGCTACTCCCGACCCCCTATTTGGTAAGGCCGGTTTGCTCGCGAATCCATGTCGCAACAATGTCCAGCAGGCTCGGATCGATGGTGGTGTCGATCGTCGCGTACTCTGCCGGGAGCCCGGTGGTCGCTGGCTGGAACAGGTGATTCAACCCCGGCAGCTCGACGACCTTGGCCTTCTTGTTACGCGCGAGCGCCTTTTCGATCGGCGGGAGGTTCTGATCCGGGTCGACCTGCAGGTCCTTCTCGCCGTTGACCGCGAGCACCGGCATCTTGAGCTTCTTCAAGGTCGGGACTGGGTCGTAGGCGAGGAAGTAGCGCATCCACGGGCTCTGGAAGATCGTCAGCTGCTGGGCGACCGCTGCCTCGACGTTGCCGCCGAGCCCCTGGAGCTCCTGTGGGCTCAGCCCGGCTGCCCATTCCTTCAATACGGCCTCGAGCGTGGCCTTGGCCTGCTCGGGCGGGTCGAGCAGCGCGGCCTCGTACATGCGCGCGCCGATCTGATCGTCGCGCTCGAGCGTGGCTTGGTCGGCGCCGCTGGCCTTGGCGATCAGCATCGCCTGATGACGAATGAGCACGTCACCGCGCACGCCCGTACCGGCGAGCATGACGACGAACGCAATCTCCTTGGGATGCGCGGCGGCGACCTTGGGCCCGACCAGGCCGCCCTCGCTGTGGCCGATCAGGCCGATCTTCTTTGCGTCGATCTCGGGCCGGCTGCGCAGGTACTCGACCACCGCCCAAGCGTCGCTGGCGAAGTCCTCGGTCGTGCCAGTCTTGGCGTCGCCGGTCGACTTGGCGAAGCCGCGATCGTCGTAGCGGAGCACCGCGATGCCCTGGCGCGAGAGGTGGTCGGCGAGCACCCAAAACGGCTTGTGCCCGAGCAGTGACTCGTCGCGATCTTGGGCACCCGAGCCGCTGATCAGCACGACGGCGGGGTGCGGGCCTGGGCCTTCGGGGATCGTCAGCGTCCCGGCCAGCGTCACGCCCTCGGCTTGGGTGTTGGCGATCTCGACGTCCTCGCTGGCGTAGGGGAACGGCGGCTTGGGGTTCTGCGGGCGCTCGGGCGTGATCGCCTCGGCGAACGCTTCGGGCTCGACCGCCTCGACGCTGCACTCGACCGGCACCGCCATCTGCATGAAGGCGCACGAGAGGCCATCGCTGTAGTCGACCGTGAAGGCCACGCCGGCTGCGTTCCAGCGCAGGAACAGCTTGGCGCCGTGATCCTCGAGCTCGTCGAAGGGCTGTCCGGTGAGGCCCTGCATGGGGATCCACAGCTTGGCGGCGTCGAATTTCTCAGCCGTGCCGCTGAGCTCGATCGCAAAGCCGAGCCGGTTGCCGTTCGGCAGCGCGAGCTCGCCGACGAGGTGGGTGGCTCGCTCGCCGATCTGCGGCTCGGGGGCGGGCTGCTGCGCTGGTTCGGTGACGGGCGCCTCGCTCGGCGTCGGATCCTTGGCCGGGCAGGCCAGCAGGAGCAGGAGCGAGAGCGAGCTGACCAGCGAGCGTGGGCGTGGCACGAGCGATGGATAGCGAGGGAGCTCGAGGCTGACAAGCGCACGCGCCCCGCTCACTCGACCGGCATGTCGAGCTGGCTGCGGACGTGCGGCAGCTTGGCGAACGCGTGCTTGTCGAGCGCCTTGTCGAGCGCATCTTGGGCGCTGACGATGCCCTCGCGGACCAGGCGATCGAGCGTGGCGTCCATGCTCTGCATGCCCTCGCGCGCGCCCGACTGGATGATGCTGTCGATCATCGAGGTTCGGTTCTCGCGGATGCAGGTGGTCACGGCGATCGTGCCGATCAGGATCTCGTGCGCAGCGACGCGTCCGCTCCCGTCGGCGCGCTTGAGCAGCTGCTGGGCGACGATGCCCGCGAG
>CBFGLP010000928.1:0-4598 GCA_965649595.1 uncultured Myxococcales bacterium
GCCAGTACGAGGTCGGGGACGAGATCGGCGACGAGTCGACCGACTCGGGCACGGGCGAGTCGACCGAGACCGACCCGACCGAGTCCGAGACCAACTCGACCGAGTCGGAGACCAACTCGACCGAATCGGAGACCGACTCGACCGAGTCGACCGAGACCAATTCGACGCAGAGCGAAACCGACTCCGCGGAGACCGAGTCCGAGACCGGCGATCCGCCCTGCGAGATCCACACGCAGCTCGGCCCGCAGCTCCCGATCGAGTGGTTCGAAGAGCTCAACCCGGCCCCTAGCGAGGAGACCTCGGCCTGCGGCGGCGCGGGTCCGGAGCGCCGCTTCGGCTGGGTCGCGCCGATCAGCTCGACCTACTCGTTCGACACGATCGGCTCCGAGTTCGACACCTCGCTCGCGCTCACGAGCGAGTGCGGCGGCGAGGTGCTGGTCTGCCACGACAACATCACCTTCGGCGACAAGGACTCGCGGATCACCCAGTGGATCGAGGCCGGCGAGCCGCGGGTGATCGTCGTCGACTCCGAGAACCCCAACTCGCTCGGCGACTTCACGCTCCACATCGAGGCGATGGCCTGCCCCGAGCAGCTCTTGGCCGGACCGCTGCCGATCATCGTCGAGGGCAGCACGGTCGGAGCGGCCAACGAGATGGGCAGCGAGAGCAAGTGCGGCGGCGGGATGTCGGGCGAGCACGCGTTCGTGTTCACCGCGCCGCAGGACGGGCTCTATCTCATCGATACGATCGGCTCGAGCTTCGACACCTCGCTGTGGGTCTACGAGGGCCACTGCGGCATCGACGAGCTGGTCTGCAACAACGACACCGACGGTCAGCTCTCGTGGGTCTCGCTCGAGCTCGCCGCCGGCGAGGTCGTGACCGTGGTCGTGGATGGGTGGTTCGGAGCCGAGGGCGACTACATGCTGACGATCGACAAGTTCGGGCCCGAGCCCTCGGACTGCCCCGACGCCGAGCTCCCGGCCGCCGTGCCGATCGACCTCGCGGACACGACCGTCGGAGCCAGCAACGACTTCTTCGGGGCCTGCGGCGGCCAGGTCTCGGTCGATCGCAGCTATCGCTTCACCGCCCCGAGCGCGGGCGTCTACAGCTTCGACACGCTCGGCAGCGAGATCGACACGACGCTCTCGCTGCGCAGCGCGTGCGAGGGCGCCGAGCTTACCTGCAACGACGACATCGACTGGTTCACGACCGCCTCGCGGGTGGTCCGGGAGCTGGCGGCTGGAGAGAGCGTGATCGTGGTGGTCGACGGGAGCGAGCCGGTCAACGGGGCGATCGAGTTGCACGTCGAGGCGATCTCGTGCGTCGACGAGACCGCACCGAGCACCACGAGTTGGACAACCAGCGGCCAGACGCTCGGCGGGACCAACCGGGTCGGCAGCGTCTGCGGGGGCGGTCAGGCGCCCGATTGGGTGGTCGAGTGGGTTGCTCCGCAGACCGGCATTTTTACCGCTGCGACCGCGGGCTCGGACTACGACACCGTGCTGCACGCCCGCGCCGGCGGCTGCAATGCCGCGCCGATGACCTGCAACGACGACGTGCTCGGGCTCGGCGGGACGTTGACCTCGCGCATCGAAGTGCAAGCGGTCGCTGGGGAGACGCTGCTCTTCGGGGTCGATGGGCACGGGTCGGACGCGGGGCATTTTTCACTGTCGCTCGAGCCTGCGTGCGACCCCTTCAACGACACATGCGGGGCTGGGCAGGTGTGCGCACGGGTTGGGTCGGCGTTCGCGTGTCGGCCTGCGGATGATCTGCCGGAGGGTGGCGCGTGCACGTTCGGGACCTGCGGTGAGGGGCTGGTCTGCGCGTCGGACATCGTCCTGCCCTGCGGCCAGCCTTGCTGCGCGCGGCTGTGCGACACGACGGCGCCGGTGTGTGGGCCCGGGGAGACGTGCCACAAATTGTTGGATCTGCCGGGGGATCCTGCTTGGCGCGCGAACGTGGGGTTCTGCGGCTGAGGGACGGACCCAGAGTGAGCGAGCGAAGACTCGCACACGAGCTCTGCTGATCACTCGGACGGCGGGGCTGCAGCTGCTTCGCCAGGCCGCGGTGGTATGGGTTTATCACCAGCCGCAGTCGACCACGATTCGATGTACTGGCTTTCCATGAATGCCTCGACCAGCACGACCTCAGAGCCCACCCACGATACAGGCTCGCAAGTGAAGGTCCCATGCGCCTTGCTCTTGAGCGTGATCTTGCTGAAGAACATCGCTGGCTTGAGATAACACCAGTTACTAAATTCTTCTTCGGTATCTCGGGCGCGCACCCCGAATCCACCGGCCATGGTCACCGTGAGCTTGGAACCACTAACTGAAACCTTGATATTTTCCGTATCGTACAGATTCTCCAACTCGATAGCGAAGGAACTGCGCAGATCCTTCACGACCACCTTGGCTTCTGCCCGTTGCTTCGCCATGATCCCGACACGACACGCTTCCATCGCCCGAATGGCGGCATCACGCTCATCATGAGAAGTATATTCGGCCAACTTTTCCCATGTCTCTTTGGCAGCCGAGATGCCTCCAATCTCGATGATATCCAGGCAATCCTCGTCCGCCAATCGACGAGCGAAATCGACGGCCCCCCAGAACCACGCCGATTCGTCGATGACAGCCTCTTGCTCTGTCTCACCTGGTTCCGCGAGCACTCCAGCCTGCTCTTCCTCAAAGGCCGCTTCCACCTCTGGATCCGGCTCTGCCCCTGATCCAGGCAATGCGCCTTGTTCGCCCGCTTGTTGTGAGGCAATGACCGCGGCGTGCATCTGCGGCGCCTGGATCGCGGCGGAGCGTCGACCGAGTAAATGAGCGTGGGGCTCACACTGTGGATCTACGACTGCCCACGCTGCTACGAGATGTTGCTCTGCCTCATCCTCTGAGGGTGGCCCGCAGACACCATCGCATTCCCGAGCCGAGAGAGTGTGGACAGCACGCGTAATGACTGAATCGGAGTAACTAGCCCAACACATCGAGATTGTCTCGGGCCTATCCGATTCAGGTGTGGTCTCTCGATGTGAACCCGCGCACCCCAGACTGAGCCCGATTAGCACGCCCCATTTCGCTGAATGTGTCGGCCTCATGATGTTGACGATGAAGTTTACCGTGTCGATCCCGGACCGTGGAAGGGGCCGAAACATAGGGCGAATATGCGCATGACTTACCTGGTCACCAATAGCAAAACCGCGCCACACAGGTGCTCTGCGTGGCGCGGTTGGTCGTGGTTACTCAGGAGCGCTCACCCGTGGGTCAGCGGCGGCAGCAGCCGGCGCAGCTGCCCATCGAGCATCACCAAGCTGGCGACCGTCACGTCACCCTCGAGGTACTGCCCAATCAGCTTCTGGACCTTGCCGAGCCCGTACTTGTCGATCATCCCCTGCACGCCCTCCCCTTCCTCGACCAGCGTGGTCATCTTGTGGGCGTGGAACTCGAGCTGGCGGCCGAGCGACTCGACGGCCGGACCGTCCCAGGGCGAGGCCAGGGTCATGCGCGAGATCGCCGACTGCAGCTCGGGCAGGCGCATCGCGTCGGCGACGGTCAGCCGGATCTGCAGCACCCGCTCGGGGTCGCGGCCCTGCGCGCGGGCGATCGCCAGCGTGTCGAAGATCGTCAGCAAGAAGCGCGAGCTGGCGACCCGCTTGGCGAGATCCTCGGGGATGTTCGCCTCGGTCAGCTGCTTGACGTGCCGCTCGAAGCGGGCCCGCTGGCGCGAGTCCTTGGGCAGGTAGTCGACGATCTGCTCGAGCAGGCGACGGGCCTGGCCAGCATCGAGCTGGTCGCCGCCAGCGGCCGGTCCGAGCAGGTAGAAGGTCGCGTCCTCGAGCGCGAAGCCGATCCGCTCCATCGCCCGGTACACGCCCTCCTGCGAGGTCTTGTCCTCGAGCGCGAACAAGGCCTTGTAGAGATCGCCGACGCCACCGAGCTCGAGCGCGTGGAGGTAGGCCACGGCCGTGTCGCGGAAGCTGTGGCCGGTCACCGTGGTCATCTCGGTGAAGAAGGTGCAGCCGACCGTGTCGACGATCCGGTTGACCGCCATGGTCGTGGCGATCTCGCGGTGGAGCAGGTGGTTGTGCAGCGCCTCCTCGCCGGCGACCTCGCAGATGCGCGCGGGGAAGTAGCTGTGGACCAGCGCGTTGGCTAGCGCGTCGGGCAGCGGCGCGTCGGCCAGCAGCTCGCGGTAGGCGAGCATCTTGGCGTGCGAGCCGAGCACCGCGGCCTCGCACTTGAACAGGCCATCGCCCTTGCGGTTGCGGTTGGCCAGCTCGTCCTCGTTGGGCAGCGCGAACTTGTCGGGGTCGAAGGGCACCTCGACCTCGAGCAGCTCCATGGTCCGGGCGTAGCGCCAGATGTCCGCCTTCGAGCGGCGCACGTCGTAGCTGACCATCCGGCTCTGCGAGCGGTTGTTGGCGAGCACGGCCTCGCAGACCTCGGGCTCGACCTCCTGCAGGACCGCGTTGCGCTGCTCGCGAGTGATCGCGCCGGCTCCGAGCAGCGGGCGGAACAGGATCTTGATGTTGACCTCGTGGTCCGAGGTGTCGACGCCACCCGAGTTGTCGAGGAACGCGGTGTAGACCTTGCTGCCGGTGC
>CBFGLP010000929.1:0-1993 GCA_965649595.1 uncultured Myxococcales bacterium
CCGCCGGCCTATCCACCGCCACCGGCGGGCCAACCCGGCTACGCGCCCGCTCCTGGCTACGCGCCTACTCCTGCACCTGCGCCCGGTTACGCGCCCCCTCCTGCACCGGGGATCGGATACGCGCCGGCGCCCGGTTATGCGCCAGCTCCTGCACCGGGGACCGGATACGCGCCGCCGCCAGCTCCCACGCCCGGCTACGGCTATCCACCGCCTCCACCTGGACAACAAGGCTATCAACAGCCACCGCCTCCACCTCAGGGGGCGCCGGCACCCGGAGGCTTGAGCGTGGGCAAACCCGTGTTCCCGCAGGAGCGCAAGCCGGTGTTCGGCGGGTCGGTACCGGAGTGGCCACCAAAGGGCGATCCCAACAAACCCTGAGCTCGTCTCGAATGCGGGCGGCCTCCGGCCGTCCCTCGACTTTCGCGGCTTTCGGCCGGCTCTCTGGTCTCCGGCCGCTCCAGTTGAACACCGGACTGGTTGTCTGCTACTCGGCTCGGCATGACGACCTCGACCCGGATCGCCGTGCTGCGAATTTCCTTCGACGCGCTCGGGGACAAGTACGAGGCTACACCGACGAGTGATGGTTGGTCGGCGTTCGAAGGCGCCGACGGGACCCGCCTCGAGGTCAGCCCACGTGGCTCCGTCTTGCTGGTCCGTTTCAGCGGCGGCGTCGGGGGCCTCGCGGCGAGCTTCGGCGAGCTGTGGCGGCTCCACGAAGAGTCCCGTGGGGTCGCCGTCCACGAGGGAGTGCCCGCTGGTGACGACTACGATGCCCTGATCGAGGGGGCGACCTGGGAGGGCGGCTTGTTTGCTCAGGTGGCGTCGATGTTCGGTGGATTCGGCGGGGCCAAGAGCGACGCCGAGCCCGTCGAAGCGGCCAGCGAGGGCGACGAGGCAGGCGAAGGCGAGGCCAAAGAGAGCGAGGGCGATGCGTTCGACGAGGTCGCCAACAAGCTGATGTCCGCCGTCGCCAAGCGTTCGTCTCGCAAGGTCCTCGCGGCCCGGCTCGCGGCCGAGAAGGGCGATAAAGATCTCGGCGACGTGCTCGACGCGATGGAGGCTCCGGACACCGAGGGCGACGATGCGCTCGTCGACGAGGTCCAGGGCCGGTTCGGGTTCAACCCCGAGCAAGAGGAGATGGCCGCGTTGCTGCGAGGCAAGCTCGACTCGGTCGATCTCGAGGGCGAAGGCGACGAGGGTGACGAGGCAAAGGGCGAGGAGCCCAAAGCCGACGAGCAGTCGTGAGCCCGGTCGAGCACCGACTCGGTCCGACAGGGCCGAAGCGCTAACTGACGGCTGTTTGCCGCCAGCCGTGGTGTTTCGTCGTCTTGCTCCATCGAGAGCAGGAGTGGACGGTGAGCTGAGCAGCCTTTGGCCTCCAACCGCTGTGGTTGACCAGCGCTCGTACCTGCGCGATTCTGCGGCGGTTCGTCCTGCGCCCCACATCGCGAATCCCTCGGGGTTTGGCCTTCCAGTCTCGTGGCCAGCGCAGCGCCAGAACATCATCGGAGGAACGATGGGGCTTTTCGACGGATTCCTGGGCCAGAAAGTGCAACTCACTCCCCGGACCGCGCTCGTCGCTGGTCTTCTCTACGTCAGTGGTGCTGATGGCCACCTCGACGACAACGAGATCGGGGACGTGCTCCGGGTCGTGCCAGACCGCGCGACGCTCGAGGCTGCGCTGAAGTACTGCAAGCAGAACAACGTGCAGACCTTCCTGCAGGCGGCCGCGACGATGCTCTCGCCGCAGCAGAAGATGTGCCTGGTGCTCAACGCGATCGACCTCGCGATGGGGGACGGCAACCTCGACGGCGCCGAGCAGCAGCTGCTCATGCAGTACGCCCACTACTTCCAGATCCCCGATCATGTGCTGCAGCCGCACGTGCAGACCTTCATGATCAAGAACAACCTCAGCGTGTTCGGAGGTTGACCGAGGGGCCTTCGGGCCTTCTCGACCGAGACGAAAAAAGGCCGAGCGAACGCTCGGCCTTTT
>CBFGLP010000930.1:0-10362 GCA_965649595.1 uncultured Myxococcales bacterium
CCGCCGAGTTGCCGATGTTGGCGTTGATCTTGACCAGGAAATTGCGGCCGATGATCATCGGCTCGAGCTCGGGGTGGTTGATGTTGGCCGGGATGATCGCCCGCCCCCGCGCCACCTCGCTGCGCACGAACTCCGGGTCCATCTGCTCGCGCAGGGCCACGAAGCGCATCTCCTCGGTGATCACCCCCTGCCGAGCCCAGTGCATCTGGGTCACGTTGCCCGAGCTCTTGCTCGTCTCGCTCTCGTCACGGCCCGTCTGGGCCTGGTGGCGGGCGTCGATCCACGCCTGCCGACGCTTGGGCAGACCCTTTCGAGGATCGATGCCCTGCGGCCCGGTCGTGTCGTAGACGTCGAGCGGCGGCTCGCCTCCGCTCACGTGGATGCGGCGGAAGGGCACCTCGAGCTCGCCAACCACCACCTTCTCCGAGGCGGGGAAGCTCTGGTCGAGCGGGGGGATCGGACGGATCGGTTGGACCTCTTCGCCTGCGATCTGCAGGGCGCGACGCGGCTCGTTCGTGTTCGTGCTGGACATGCGCTTTCCTCCGCCGGTACTAACCGGATCAGGTTCGAGGGGTCTCTCTCAGGCGCCGACGTGGACGCCACCCCCAGCGGTTGCGTGTCCGCGCAGGGTACACGAGCGGAGCGGCTTGGCTCCTGGCGCAGGATGCGGTAACAATGGTTTTAGTTATCTAGATTACATATATTTCAATAATATATATTCCATATAACTATTTTAGCGAGTCTTGGTAGTATCGTGGAGCCATGCGATCTTCCCCGCCCATGGGACCGCTCACGGTGGGATCAGCGCTGATCTCGGCCCTGATCCTCGGCTGCGGACCCCCGGCAGTCGACGATGACGATGTCGGCGACGAGGCCAGCACCGACGATGAAGCCTCGGAGTCGACCGATGAAGGCGAGCCCGCCAACCCGACCACCTCGAGCGGAGCCGACGAGAGCACGAGCGACCCTGGCGAAGAAGGGACGCAGTTCATCCCGGCGGACGATGATGGCGGCTCGTGCTTTTACCTCTCGTCGACCTGCGACCCGTATCTTCAAGATTGTCCTGAAGGCGAGAAGTGTGTCGTGCATCCCGATGCGCCTTGCGGGGCCAAGTGCGTCCTCGTGCTCGGCGAGCAGGGTCCGGGCGAGCCCTGCGTCGGCGATCCGATCGAGAGCACCGATGACTGCGACACGACCAGCGTGTGCGTCGAGCTCGACGAGCGCGGGCATGGCATCTGTCGAGCCTTCTGCGGCGGGACGTTGGACGCACCCCAGTGTCCTGACGGACAGGCCTGCATCGACGACGGCATCAACACGGCGATCTGCGTCCCCTCCGACTGACCTCCTCTCTGTCAACCTCTCTCCAGACGGCCTCGATATGTCCACCACACGGATCATGGTTTCCCTCGCGCTTCTCTCGAGCCTCGGCTGCGGCCCCGGGCGTGTAGGCAACGCCGACTCGATCGGCGACGAGAGCAACGAGCCGAGCGAGAGCAGCGATGACGAGCCGTCGAGCTCGGATGACGACGAGGATCCACCGAACCCGACCGACTCGAGCGGATCCGACGAGGGCGACTCGAGCGAGGAGGACGAGGGGGGGTCGTTCGTCCCCATGTGGGATCTCGGCGGCTGCTTTTATCTCAGCATGTGCGACCCCTTTGCACAGGACTGCTCCGAGGGCGAGAAGTGCGTCACGAACGGCGACCAAGCGTGCGCGGGCAATAAGTGCGTCCCCGTCAGCGGTGATCAGGCTCCCGGTGAGCCCTGCATCCTCGATCCGATCTTCGATCACGACGACTGCGACGCGACCAGCGTGTGCTGGGAGGGCGTGTGCCGGGCGTTCTGCGAGGGAACGGGCGACGCGCCCGAGTGCCCCGAAGGTTATTTCTGCGACATCGACCTCGACGGCTCTTTGACGATCTGTTTGCCCAACGACATCCCTCCTGGTGAGTGAGCATGAACCGCACGATCAAGCTCTCCCATGCCATTTACCGCTCCACGCTCGCGCTCGCGCTGATCTCGGCTGCTTGTACCGACCAGCCAGCAGCCGACGACGAGGCCGGCGATACGAGCTCGTCCGAGGAGGAATCCGAGGGCACGGAATCGGGGGGCAGCGAATCGACCGAGAGCGAATCGACCGACACGGCCGACACCACCGAGCCCGCTTTCTGCGACATCATCGCCCAGGATTGTCCACAAGGCGAGAAGTGCGTCGCCTACTCCAGCAGCGGCGGCAACGAGTGGACCGACACCAAGTGTGTGCCGGTGATGGGCGACCAAGCGCCCGGCGAGCCCTGCACCTGGGACGGCATCACCGAGGGCACCGACGACTGCGACGCGACCAGCATGTGCTGGGAGGGCACTTGCATGCCTTATTGCAGCGGGACCGACTCCGACGCGACCTGCCCGGCCGGCTACTTCTGTCACGTCCCAGCCGCGAGCACGCTGACCTTCTGCCACGAGAGCTGCGATCCCTTGCAGCAAGAATGCGACGAAGGGGACTCGTGTTACTGGACCGGCCAGGGCTTCGGCTGCGTGGTCCAGCTCGACGACGTTGCGGCCGGTCAGCCGTGTGGATTAATCAATGAATGCGCGCAGGGGCTCATCTGCGTCAACAGCGAGTGGGTGCCCGACTGTGCAGGGGCTAGCTGTTGCGCGCCGTTTTGTGACGTCACGCAGCCCGACTGCGCGGACTTGCCGGGGACCGAGTGCGTCGCGTTCTTCGAGCCGGGACAGGCGCCCGCGGGCTACGAGGACGTGGGAGTGTGCGGTGTGCCGAATTGATCATCGAGCTCCGAGGGCGACATGCGAGTCATTGCAGTAATTCCATTGATGTTCTCGGTGCTGGCGGTGGCGACCGGCTGTGTGCCTCCTGCTGCGGGCGACGACGAGGCTGGCGTGACGACCTCGCCCGAGGGCGAGGCCGGCGAGGCCGAGTCGACTGATCCCGAGACGAGCAGCGAGTCGAGCGGCAGCACGTCGATGGATGACTCGGGTGAGGACGACGGGTGGCCCTTTATCCCGGAGATGGATGTGTGGGGCGACCCATGTGATCCCTTCGCGCAGGACTGTCCCAAGGGTGAAAAGTGCGTGCCCTACAGCAGCGCAGGATCTACCTGGGACGCCAACAAGTGTGTGCCGGTGCTCGGCGACCGGGGAGCGGGCGAGGCTTGCCATTATGCCGGACTCATCGTAGCGACCGACGATTGCGACGCCACCAGCCTTTGTTGGAATGTCGAAGACGTCGACGGCGAGCTGATCGGTACCTGTGCGCCATTCTGTACCGGAACCGCCGACGCGCCGATGTGCCCGGTCGGATATCAATGCTTGATCAACGGCGAAGGCAGCATCGCGCTGTGTAAATCGACCTGCGATCCGCTCATCCAAGACTGCGATGAAGGACTCGGGTGCTTTTTCGATGGTGCTGGCTTCGTCTGCGCCGCGACCACCACAGATATTCCGGCCGGCGAGCCCTGTGGGTTCATCAACGACTGCGCGAAGGGGAACGTCTGCGTGGAGGCTGCCACGCTCCCGAGCTGCGCGGACCCGGCCTGCTGCACGCCGTTTTGCGATCTGAACGGCCTGGGCAGCGAGTGCGAGGCCTTGCCGGGGACCATGTGCTTGCCCCTCTTCGCCCAGGGGGAGGCGCTGCCGGGCTACGAGCACGTCGGAGTCTGTACGATCGGACCGTGAGCGGGCGCGCACGAGAGCGCGCGCCATCGGGCCAAAGTTTTTCGTCATCGCTCTGCCCGAGCCCGACAAGGGGGAGGCATGCAACTCGAGCAACGCCTCACTCGCGCTGGTCTTCCGGCCCTCATCGCCGGGTTTGTCGTCGTCGCTGCCGGCACCGCCGTCGCTGCTACGACCTGCTTCGACTTCTCGTCGATGGTCGTAGGCACCCAGTACTTCTGGGGGGACACGATCAACACGCCGACCGCGACGGTCGAGATGAAGAAGTTTCAGTGGAGCAACGGGACCTGGACGGCCAACGGCGTGGCGACGATCGTCGCGTCGAGCTTCGCCGCTGGCAGCCCGACCAAGGAGCTCAACCTCAACAACATCATGGCGCAGGTCATCCCGGACACGCCGGCCTACGCCGCGAACTACCTGTATGCGGACCTCGGCGGCAACGTGAACTTCGGCGTCAACGGTGACTTCCGCAACGTGGCTGATCTCGTCGATCTCGACGGGACGGTCGTGGGTGGCTGCGACATCACCGTCACCGAGACCGCGTTCTTCGGCGGAGTCCGCGGGGAGGTGATCATCTCGCCGCAGGAGGGCGTGGAGATCGAGAAGTTCGGCGTCGGCGGACAGGAGTTCTATATCGACGACGTCTGCTTCGACTACTGATGTAGGTCTGCGCTCGGCAGCGGCGGGGACGTCGATCCGAGCCGCTGTCGACTCGCTGTGCTCGGGAGACTACCCTCGCGGCCGATGCCCGCCTTCGGCCTCCGTCCGTCTCGCGCCGCATTCACGGCGGCGCTGCTCGCCCTGCTCGCCTGCAACCGGGGCGAGGAGCCGAAGCGCGATCGTTCGCCGCCGCTGACCTTCGAGGAGGTGCCGAGCGCGAGCGTCGACGACGTGCGCGAGGTCGAGACCAGCGCGTATGCACGCTCGCTCGCGGACCAGCTCGACTTGGTTCCCGCGGGCGCGAGCTTCCTGGTGATCCGCGACCTGCGGCCGATCCTCGCGCAGGCGCGGCAGATCGAGCGGGTGCTGAGCGGACCGGTGCTGCGAGCGATCCCAGGCATGGCCAAGGCCGCTGGCGCTGGCGCTGGCGATGGCCAAGCCCTGATCGACTCGGTCCAGCAAGCCCACTCGACGCTCGCGCTCGTGCTCGCCGGGCTCGAGAGCTCGGGGGTCACGCTCGGGCGTGGCGCGGTCGTGACCGAGGTCGAGGGCGAGCCGGTGGTGCTGTTCTCGGCGCCCGACCTGCAGCAGCTCGGCCTGCTCGCGACGCTGGCGGGCGACGCCTCGTTCGAGCTGGCCAAGCACTGCAAGGGTCTGGCCGATCAGCCGACGTGGTGGGTGTGCAGCCTGGGCAAGCCCGAGGTGCTGACGAGCTATCGGCCGAGCCTCGCGGGCGCGCAGCGGGTGACGGAGCTGCAAGCACGAGTCCCGGGTGTCGCGCTCGAGCCGATCAACGCCGCGATGATGCTCGAAGGCGAGTCGGCGCAGACGGTCGTGTTGCGCACGGATCCCGGGCTGTGGGAGGCGAGCATGCCGATGCCGAGCTCGGGTGAGCCAGGCCAGGAGCTGTTCGAGACCGGACCCTCACCAGCCTTGCGCTCACTGGTGCCGGCGACGGGCTTCATTTGGTTGCGCTTCGATCGCGAGGCCATGTTCGGCGGCCCCGAGGCGACGGCGCTGGCGAGCTCGGGCTTGTCGCCGGAGCTGCTAAGCGGCGAGCTCTTCATCGGGGTCGTCGACGCGCCCGCGGCGATCGTCAGCGCGTTCGGGATCACCGACGCGAGCGAGGCGGCGAGGGGCGTGCAAAAGCTCGGGCAGATGCTCCCGGCCGGTCCGATCGAGCCCGACGAGCTGCCGGGGACCAAGGTCGCGATCGACCGCTCGCCGATCGAGCTCGACGGCAAGCTCGTGCCCTCGGTGCGCTTCGATCTCAGCGGGGAGTTCGCGGGCAATTGGACGCAGACGCTCGGGCTGCCCGCGAGCGCGTCGATGTGGGCGTACGGCGACTACCTGACGGTGGCGCTCGGCGGCGATCCGCAGCTCCCGATCGCGCTCGGGCGGCTGCGCGGTGAGGGTCCCTCGCCCGACGCGGTCGCCAACTTGCCGCCGACGATGGCCCGCGCGCTGCTCGAGCGCGAGGTCGGGCTCGCGGTCCACGTGGTGCTCGATCACTGGCAGGCGCCGCTGAGCGAGAAGGAGCTGGTCGATCTGTTCGGGGCGCTGCGAGAGGAGAACCGACCGGATCCTGCGGCGGTTGGGCAAGCCTTCGCGACGCTCGCCCCCTGGTCGACCATGAGCGTGTGGTTGCAGCGCTCGGGCAGCGAGGGGTCGTGGATGCTGCACGCGTCGCTCGTGCCCTTCGGTGCGCCCGGGGCCGGGATCGAGCAAGCCGAGGTCGAGGCAGCCACGGCTGCGCTCGACACCGTGCTGTCCGGCGGTGACGCGGCGGCGGCTTATCGCGGCTTGCTCGAGCGCTTCTCGGGCTCGCCGCGAGCGGCCGCCTATCGGGCCCGGGCCGGCGGGGCGGCCGAGCACCACGCGGCGATCGGGCTCTTGCAGCTCGGGGCGTTCGCGGCCATCGCGGTCCCGGCCCTGCAGGGCTTCATGAAGCAGGCGCGGGTGAACGAGGCGACCGCGAACACGCAGGCGATCCTGAGCGCGGCCCTGGCCGTGCGCGAGCGCGAGGGATCGTGCGCCAAGTTGATCGGGAGCGCGGGTCCAACCCCGGGGCTGAGCGTCGCCTGCCATGCCGCGCGAGGGGGTCGCTGCCAGCCAGTCGTCGGGACGGCGAGCGAGCCTGGCCACTATGATGGGAGCGTGTGGACGACTGACCCAATCTGGTCGGTGATCGGCTGGTCGCCGGACGCGGGGCATCGCTTCCACTACTCGTTCGAAGGCAGCGCCGAGGGCTCGAGCTGCACCCTGATCGTTCGCGCCCAAGCGGACCTCGATGGCAACCAGATCTTCTCGAGCTACACGCGCTCGACGACGATCGCTGCCGATGGCTCGCAGCAGTCGCCGGGGCTCGCGGTCGAGAACGAGCTCGAGTAATCGCGCTCCCCCAGTAGGCGAACCGGAGCCGGTCTCGCGCTCCATCGCGACGGTGGGGCTCGGTGCTCGTCGGTCGGTTCTGATTGTCAAGCCAACGTGAAGGGCCCCGCAGCCGCGTGCGAGTCGGTAGACTGGGCGAGCCGAACCATGCTCGCGTCGATCCCCGCGCGTCGTTCATCGATCCTGGCCCTCGTGCTCTCGCTCGTGGTCGCGCTGCCGGTCAGCGCAGCCCCACCGAGCAGCGAGGCGAGCGAGCCCGCCGAGCCCCCGAGCGACGACGTCGCGGCCGCCGAGACGCTCCACCTGCGTGGCCAAGCCAAGTACGAGACCGCCGACTACGCGGGGGCGATCGAGCTGTGGACTGAGGCCTATGCCTCGATCACTCCGGTCCCGGAGAACGCAGGCATCAAGGCCGCGCTGATCTTCAACCTCGCGCAGGCGCACGTGAAGGCGTTCGAGCTCGACGAGGATCCGATCCACCTCAAGCAGGCCCGCGCGCTGCTCGATAGCTACGCGGCCAACCTCGAGCAGCTCTACGAGGACGAGGCCGCCCGCACCGAGGAGCAGGCCAAGGTCGACGAGCGGCTGGCCGAGATCCAGGCGAAGATTGACGCGCTGGCGGCCGCCGAGCCAGAGCCCGCGCCGGATGTCGTGACGCCCGAGCCGCCCGCACCGCAGGCCGACGGCAAGCCTGGTCGCGGCCTGATCATCGGCGGCTCGGTGATCACTGGTGTCGGTGCGCTCTTCTTCGGCGCCGCGGTGATCGGCGGCGTGGTCGGGGCCGGGGCCAACGACATCAGCGATCTCGAGCCAAGCCAGCTCGACGAGCGAGAAGATCGCTTTCGGACCGGGACGATCGGCAACGCGATGATGACGACTGGCATCGTGATCGCGGCGGTGCTCGTGCCGACTGGCGCGGCGCTGCTCGGGGTCGGTGTGGCGCGCAACCGCAAGGCCGGTGCGGGCGCTCGCGCTCGCGCTCGCGTACCCACGCTCGCGCCCAGCTTTGCCAAGGGATCCGTGGGCGTGGTCCTCGGTGGACGGTTTTGATTGGTCTCGCGCGGGCTCGTCATCTCGTCATCGCGTCATCTCGTCATCTCGTCATGGACATGAATTTGGAACCTCGGAAGCTCACCTCGTTCGTGCTGATCTCGCTCGCCGCTTCGCTGGGTCTCGGCGCGGGCGCCTGCTTCAACGGCCTGCAGGCCGAGGGCCTACCCTGCACGGCCGACTCGCACTGCGGACCGCAGCTGGAGTGCATCGATGGCTTTTGCGGCGGCGTGTTTGCCTGCGACGATGGCAGCAAGATCGAAGCCAGCCTCGTGTGCGACGGCAACGATGACTGCGTCGACGGCAGCGACGAGACTCCCTCGGCTTGCGGTGTCGCCGACGAGGCTGGCACCGAGACTGGCGACGACGAGCTGATCGACCAGTGCTCCGACGATGAGCAGCCCTTGCAGCTGGGCCAGGGCCCCTCGACCGCGGCCCCCAACGCGCCGATGGGCGTGCTCGCGGGCCAGTTCGCTGGCTCACCGCACGTCGATCTGCTGGTCGCGTCGCGCGGCGGCAATCAGGTGCGGGTGCTCGACCTCCAAGGGCCCGACACTTGGGTGACCTACGACCTGCCGGGCGACCAGGAGACGTCGCCGCAGTTCCTGACCAACGTCGAGTTCGTGCTGACCCGCGACTTCGAAGGCGACGGCGACGACGACATCGTGGTCTTGACGGAAGACGCGCGGGCGTTTCCCTACCTCAGCGAGGACAACAGCAACCCGGTGCTGCTCGGCGAGCCCTTCGATCCGCCCTTCGAGGTCGATGTGTCCGCGGCGGCGCTCGGGTCGATCAGCGACGACAACTGGACAGATCTGGTCGGGGTCACCTCGGGGGGCCTCGTGTTCTCGGCCGAGGGCGACCCGGGCTCGGATTCCGTGTTCGTGCTCGAGCTCAGCGCGCACGTGATCCCGGGCAGCGGCTGGGAGGCGGCCAAGCTGAGCAACCTCGACGGGCAGGGGCCCGACGAGCTGCTGGTCCTCGGCCGCAACGAGGCCCAGCAGCCGACGCTCTTCATCATCGCCCGCGATCCCGAGCTCGTCGATGATGGCTGGGAGCCGCTCGGCCAATACGCCGTGGGGTTCGCGGCCGAAGAGCTCGCCGTCGGGCAGCTCGACGCGACCCCGGGCCTCGACGTCGTCGTGCTCGATCCCAACGGTCGCCTGGCGATCCTCTCGCAGGCCGACCCGATGTCGTTCGAGCTCGCAGCGACGCTCGATGGTCTCGGCGGCGGAACCACCGGCTTGACCGTGCACGACCTCGACTGCGATCAGCGCGACGACGTGCTCTTCAACGTCGACTCGGACCAGGGCATACGCGTGCTGTTCGGCGATGGCGAGGGTGGATTCGACGCCAGCAAGGAGCTGACGCTGAGCGCCGCAGGCAGGCCGATGGGGGCGATCGCCGTCGTGCAGTTCGACGTCGACCTCTCGTGGGACATCTTCCACACCGCCGACATGGGCACCAACCTCGCGACACCGATGGTGTTCGGTTACCTCAGCGATGCCCCTGCTCCGCGAGGTCCCTGAGCGCCCCGCGGCATGAGCGTGCGTGGCTTCGGTCACGTCGCGGCGAAGACATTCCCGCGCACCCCGGCTACCATCGCTGGCCATGGCGGTGGACGCCTCGCAGCACGAGACGCCGATCAGCGGCATCACCTGCGAGGAGTCGGTGCCCGGGTCGGTTCGGGATCTCGACGACCGGGCCGAGTCGGGCCGCGAGCAGACTCGCACGCCGACGCGCGTTCGTGAGCGTGGCGAGACGATCGGCCGCTACGTGGTCGTCGATACGATCGGCCGGGGCGGCATGGGGGTCGTGTACGCGGCGTGGGACCCCCAGCTCGATCGCAAGATCGCGCTCAAGCTGGTGATGCTCGGCGGTAACGAGCGGGACAGCCAAGCCGACACGCAGCGGATCCGGCTGCTCCGCGAGGCCCAGGCGCTCGGTCGGCTCGTGCATCCCCACGTCGTGCAGGTCCACGACGTCGGCGAGTGCGATGGCCAGGTGTTCATTGCGATGGAGTTCGTCGAGGGCGAGAGCCTGCGCGACTGGCTGCGTCGCCGTCGACGCTCTACCCGAGCGATCCTGCGGGTGTTTCGGGCCGCCGCGCAGGGGCTCGCGGCTGCCCATGCGGCCGGCTTGATTCACCGCGACTTCAAGCCCGACAACGTGCTCGTCGGCGAGGGCGAGCTGGTCAAGGTCGTCGACTTCGGCTTGGCCCGCGACGCGCGAGCCGAGGGCGGCGACCGCCCGCGCTCGCGCGTGTGGGCGCAGACCGAGCCCAAGATCGCAGCCGCGCTCGAGGCCGCCTCCGAGGCGCTGACCAGCGACGCGCCGATCACCCGCCCGCACGAGCCGAGCAGCAACGTCGTGCTCGACAGCGAGTCGCACGACTCGAGCCCGGCCTCGCACTCGTCGCGGCCGCGTAGCGGGGGGACGACCGACAACATCACCTTGGCCGGCACGATCCTCGGCACGCCGGCCTACATGGCGCCCGAGCAGCACCAAGGCGAGCGCGTCGACGCGCGCAGCGATCAGTACGCGTTTTGTGTCGCGCTCTGGGAGGCCAGA
>CBFGLP010000931.1:0-2526 GCA_965649595.1 uncultured Myxococcales bacterium
CGACACGCCCGGGTTCAACGACATCGCCAAGTTCCGGGCCGCGATCAGCCGCAGCGAGCTGCCCCGCGCCGACGTGCTCGTGCTCGTGCTCGACGCGACGCAGGTGCTCAGCCGCAGCGAGCTCGGCCTGATCCGCGACGCGATCGCGGCGGTCGGTGGACTGGGCGAGAGCGGGGCTCGCATCGAGCTGGTCATCAACCGGATCGACCTCGTGCCCGAGGACGAGCGCCCGCGCATCATCACGCACCTGCGCGAGCAGCTAGCGACGGTGATCCCCAACGAGCTCGAGCCCTTCTCGACCGACGCCAAGACGGCGCTGCGCAACCCCGAGGACCGCTCGGCGCCAGTCCGTGCGGTCGAGGCTCTGCGCGAGCGCTTGTTCGGGTTCGCGGGTCAACGGCGCGAGATCCTGCCCGCCCGCGCTCGCGCGGCGATGCTCAGGCACGCCCGCTTGCTCGGCTACAACGCGACGATCCAGGCCCGCGCGCTGCTGCTCGAGCGCGCTGCGATCAGCGAGGAGATCGCTCGGGTCGAGCGAGTGATGAGCGATCAGGCGCGCGACCTCGCGGTCTTGCGCAAGCAGATCGAGGCGACCGGCGAGCGCGTCCGGACGGCCAGCGAGGAGCGGCAGGCGGCGTTTCGTCGCGAGCTCGAGGAGGCCGCTCGTGCGCAGATCCAAAAGGCCGACCTCGCCACGCTCACGCAGGTGGTCCCGGGCGCGATCCAAGACGCGTTCCTCGAGTTCGTGCACGGCGAGAGCGAGCGGCTGCGCGGCGAGCTCGAGGAGCTGACCCGCGAGGTGTTCGCGACCCACGGCGATCTCGCTCGCCGCCGCCTGATCGAGGCCACGCTCCCGCTCGGCTTTCGCGGGCCCGGGCTCTACGTCGAGCCGCCGGCCTTGCTGGTCGAGGTCGGCACGCTCGCGCTGGGCTTGGTCGGCACGATCTTGTGGTACTTCGGCAGCGCGGTAACCGGGATGGTGATGACGGTTGCCTCCCCGCTGGCCACCGTGATCTTGCGCGAAAAGTCCGTCCGCGACGCACGAGTGCAGGCCACCCGTGCGCTGCCCGAGGCGCTCGACGCTGCGGTCGCGCAGCTTGGACAGACCGTCGGCGAGCTGATCGAGCGGCACGGACAGGCGCTCGACGAGCACCTGATGCTGGCCGATCGAGCGCTGGGCGAGCAGCTGGTCGCGAGCCTGCGCCGGGCCGAGGAGCGGCTCGCAATTCATGAGGCGCGTCAGCGCGGGGGCACGGTCCTGTCGGGCGATGGCGCAGAGCCAGTCGACGCGACCAAGGCCGGGCTGGTCGTCGAGGTCCAAGCAGACACGCAGCCGCCGGTGACGGCACCCGGTACACCACCCATTACGGGAGACGCCTCCGATCTCCCGCCCGAGGTCGCGGCCCGGCGCCTGCGCGAGCGCGTGACCGTGGCTGCACGCGCCGAGCTGAGCGGGCTCGAGCGACGGCTCCGCGAGCTGGTCCGCGAGCTCGAGGGGCTGGTGCTCGCCGAGCGCTCGGGGGTCGCGGACGAACCAACCGTCATTCACTGATCCGACTGCGAGACAGCGATGGCCGACGATCGAGACGACAAACCTTTCGGCGAGGCCGGCAAGCGAGCGCGCGAGTGGGCTCGCGATCTGCGGGCGGGCGCCGAGTCATTTCGCCTGCGCTCGGTCGGTGACGCGATCGGTGGCTGGGCTCGCAAGGTCCGCGATCTCGCGGTCGAGGTCAGCGAGAACGTCGGCGTGCCCGAGGTCGTCCGCGACGCCGCCGAGCGGGCTCGAGCGCTGCGCTTGGCTGGCCAGATCGAGGCTGCCGACGAGCTGCTGCGCGAGCTCCTGCCTGCGCACGCGAGCGAGCCTTTGCTGCTGACCGCGCTGGTGCTGACGGCCACGCACGAGCGCTTCATCGCCGATCGCGTGCCGGACAAGCTCGAGATCTTGCGCGAGCACATCGATCGGCTCGGCGGCAAGCAGCCGCTGCCGGTCATCCACCTGCTCGACGCGGCCGAGGGTCTGCGCAGCGAAGATCGAGCGGACAAGGCCCTCGATGCGCTGCGTCGAGCGAGCCGCTCGCTCGACAAGCTCGGCTCGCAGGATCTCGCCGAGGCGCGCTTGCTCGCGCACCTGCTCTCGGCCGCGGCGCACCGGCGGCTCGGGTCTCCGGATCGATCGATCCGCGAGGCTCGCAAGGCCGCCGCGGCGCTGCCACCCCACGCGGGCATGGGGCTGCGGCGAATGACCTTGATGCTCGGCGTCGATCAGCTGCTCGCCGACGGGCGGATCGGCGAGGCCGAGCGGTGGATCCGAACGGCCCAGCAGCAGCGCTTGGCCGAGGCCGCCGCACGGGAGGCGGCAGCGCGGGAGGCCGCTGCGAAGGAGCAAGCAGGACCGCCCGAGTCGACCGAGGCTCCTCCGGCCGCGTCTACGCCCGAGCCGGCCTCCCATGATCGAGCGGCCGAGCCAGTCCGCGAGTGGACCGTGCTCGAGCAGGCCTTGCTCGCGCGGGTGCTCGCGGTTCGAGG
>CBFGLP010000932.1:0-4162 GCA_965649595.1 uncultured Myxococcales bacterium
AACCAGCTCAAGCAGCGCGGCCACGCGACCGCCGAGGCGCTCGAGATCGCCGGACGCGTGCGGCTGCGGCCGATCCTGATGACCACGCTGACGACCGTGCTCGGCCTGATCCCGATGGCCGCGGGCATCGGTGACGGAGCCGAGATCCGCCAGCCGATGGCGATCACCGTGATCGCCGGGCTCAGCATGTCGACGCTGCTCACGCTGATCGTGATCCCGACCCTCTATCAGCTGGTCGATCGCATCATGGGCTCGGGCGAGGCCCGCAACCCGGCCGACGAGCTCGAGCGCGAGCTGGCTGTGCTCGACACCTCGCTGCTGATCCCCGACGTGGCCGCGATCGCGCTGGAGAAGCAGGCGGAGAGTCCGGCACCGGAGCCGAGCGAGCCGTCCAACTCGACGCCAGAGGGAGATCGCTGACATGAGCGAGCAACCCGAGACCGCATACGCGGGGGTGCTGCGAGCCAACCCGATCGTCCGCCTCGCGCTGACGCGGCCGATCACCATGCTGATGATCTTCCTCAGCGTGATGGTGCTGGGCACGATCGCGGTGCTCAACATCCCGCTCGAGCTGATCCCGAGCGGCGCCTCGGCGCCCTTCCTCTCGGTCGAGGTCCCCTACTCCAACGCGACCGCGCAGGACGTCGAGGACAAGATCACTCGCCCGCTCGAGCAAGAGCTGGCCACGACCCCGCGGATCGACGAGATCAGCGCCACGTCGAGCTCGAACCGCGCGCGCGTCAACATGATCTTCGAGCAGGACGCCGACATGGACGTCGCTTATCGCGAGGTCCGTGACCGGATCGCGCGGGTCCGCCCCGACCTGCCCGACGACGTCAAGCAGGTCAACATCCAAAAGCAGTCGGCCGACAACATCCCGGTCGTGTTCTACGGGGTGACCTGGCCCGAGGGGCTCGACAACCCGCAGGACCTGCTCGAGCGCCACCTGATGCGCCGGCTCGAGCGGCTCGAGGGCGTCGGTCTGGTCAGCGCCTGGGGTCAGGAAGACCGCGAGATCCGGATCGAGGTCGATCGCGAGCTGGCTGAGGCCGCCAACCTCAACATCTTCGAGATCGCCCAGAAGCTCGGCCAATCGCACTTCAACCTGGCCAGCGGCGAGCTCGAGGAGCGCGAGGGCAAGTACCTGCTGCGCTCGCTCGCCGAGTACCGGACCACGCAAGAGCTCGAGAACGTGGTCGTCGGTCCCAACGACCTGCGGCTCGATGACGTCGCCGACGTGCTCTACGAGTTCCCCGAGCAGGACCGCTACGATCGCTACAACGGCCAAGAGTCGATGGCGCTGTTCGTCATCAAGGAGTCCCAGGCCAACACCGTCGAGGTCTGCGAGCGGATCAAGGCCGAGATCGAGGCGGCCAAGCGCGACCCGGCGCTGGCAGTGTTCACGATCGAGCCAATCTTCGTTCAGGGTGACACGATCATCACCAGCCTCGATCAGGTGGTCGACTCGGGCGTGCAGGGCGGGATCTTGGCCGTGTTCGTGCTGCTGCTCTTCTTACGCCGGCTGCGGCTCACGGTGATCATCGCGCTGTCGATCCCGCTGTCGATCTTCATGGCCCTGCCCTTCATGTACTTCTCGGGCCAGACCATCAACATGGTCTCGTTGATCGGCCTGATGATCTGCATCGGCTTGGTGGTCGACAACTCGGTAGTGGTCGCCGAGAACATCGCCTACTACCGCGGCCGCGGGGTCTCGCGCTTCGCCGCCGCGCTGCACGGGGCCAGCGAGGTCGCGCTGCCGGTCACGCTGGCCACCGCCACGACCATGGTCGTGTTCCTGCCCGCCACGCTGATCGCCTCGGGCAGCCTGCAGTTCTTCTTGATCCGCATGGTCACGCCGGTGTGCGTGTCGCTGCTCGCCAGCCTGTTCGTCGCGCTGATCTTGATCCCGATGGCGGTCGCGTTCGTGCTCGAGCGCGACGTCTTCCAAGACGTGCAGCCGGGTAGCTTCAAGTACACGCTGCTGAAGCTCGACCGGTGGTGGAAGGCCAAGCTCGGCTGGGTCTACGAGATCACGTTCGGCAAGCTGCAGGCGCTCTATGGTCGCTTGCTGCGGGCCAGCCTCCGCGGGCGAATGAACGTGGTCGTGATCAGCCTGCTGGCGATGGCCTCGCTGGCGGTCCCGATGAACCCCAAGACCGGGGTCCAAATGGAGGTGGAGAACGAGATGGGCGGCCGCCAGATCCGGATCTCCTACACGATGCCGCAGGACGTCACGCTCGAGGAGGCCGACGCGTTCTTCCGCGACCTCGAGGCGTGGTTCGCGAGCAAGCGCGAGGAGTGGAACGTCGGCGGCGAGTTCGTACAGATCGAGCCAGGCTTTGCCAGCGTCCAGCTCTTCTTCGATCCGCCGCGCGACGGCGACCCGCCCTTCCGCGAGGTCGGGCAGCAGATCTTCGATCAGCTGCCGGTCCCGCCCGGGTGGAGCAAGCGCTCGAACTTCGCCGAGTCCGACGGCGCCCGGAGCAGCCAGTTCCCGGTGTTCATCTACGGTGACGACCACGCGAGCGTGCAGAACGTCAAGGACGAGCTGCTGCCCCTGCTCGAGCAGGTCGACGGGGTCGTCAGCGTGCTCGGCAACAGCCGCGACGACAGCCAGCGCGAGGAGCTGGCGCTCTCGCTCGATCCGGTCATGGCCGAGCGGCTCGGCGTGTCCGCTGGTCTGGTCGGCAACACCGTCGCGTACGCGCTGCGTGGCAACCCGCTGCCGCGCTTCCACGGCGAGGATCGCGAGATCGACGTCTGGATTCGCTACCAAGAGGAAGACCGCGAGGAGCTCAAGGACCTGCTCGAGTTCAAGGTCCCGACCCGCAGCGGCGACCCGGTCCCGATCCGCACGCTGACCAACAAGTCGGTGACCGAGGGCGAGACCGTGCTGGTCCGCAACAACAAGCGGGTCGCCGCGCTGATCGAGCTGGAGATCGATCCCGAGCGGCGGCAGGAGGCGATCGCCAACGTCCAGGCGTTCTTGCAGCAATACGAGCTGCCGCCGGGCGTGTCGTTCGACAGCGACACGGAGTCCCGCGACCTCGGCGAGCAGAACCGCAACCTCATGCTCGCGCTGATCCTCGCCTGCGTGTTCATCTTCCTGATCATGGGCTTCTTGTTCGAGAGCTTCGTGCTGCCGCTCTCGGTCTTGCCCTCGATCCCGCTCTCGTTCGTGGGCGTGTGGTGGTTCCTCTACCTGACCAAGAGCTCGCTCGACATGCTCGCCGGCATCGGGCTGCTGTTGCTGCTCGGTGTGGTGGTCAACAACGCGATCGTGCTGGTCGACTTCATCAACGGCGCGCGGGCGCAGGGCCTCGACCGCGAAGAGGCGATCGTGCAGGCCGGCCTCCAGCGCTTCCGCCCGATCTTCATGACCGCGCTGACGACCGTCGGTGGCATGATCCCCTTGGCCTTCTCCGAGCCGCCCGCCGAGGGCATCCCCTACGGGCCGTTCGGCAAGACGCTGGTCGGCGGGATGACGACCTCGACGATCCTGACGCTGGTCGTGGTGCCGGTCTCGTATACGGCCTTCGACGACCTGCGCGAGAAGGTCCAAGCCTGGTTCGCGCGGACCTTCCGAGGTCGCAAGGTCGACTGACTCGAGCTAGGGGATGGTCCGTAGCCCCCAAGGGTCGCCTCGGCGTCGCCCCGTTCGAGGCGACGCTGCAAAACCCGCAACGGCGCCCCAAAGTACCACGAGAACGCCGTTCTAGAGCCTTCACACTTCCTGGATGCAAGCGGCGTTCGTCGCGGCGCAGACTCGCAGCATGAAGACGCTATCGACATTGGCTTCCTCTTCCGTCCTCGTGCTGAGCTTGTATGTCGCGGGCTGCGGTCCCTCGACGGGTGGACAGGGTGACGACGAGACCGGAACCGGTGACGAGACGGCCACCGAGACCGACGACGAGGTCGGGTCGAGCAGCGAGTCCAGCGACTCGGCCGACACCTCGAGCACCGACACCACCAACCCCGACACCGACACCGACGATTCCAGCTGCACGATCGGCTCCGAGGGCTGCCCCTGCACGAATGGCGGCGGCTGTGATCCCGGTCTGGTCTGCGAGGCCGGGACCTGTGTGGCCGAAGACCCGGACACGGCCGACGCGACCGACACCGACCCCGACACCACCGACGCGACGGACACGACCGACACCGA
>CBFGLP010000933.1:0-2381 GCA_965649595.1 uncultured Myxococcales bacterium
GCGGCGATCGATGGTCGCGCCCTTGACCTGCTCGGGCGACATGTAGCCGAACTTGCCCTTGAGGATGCCGGCTTGGGTCTGCGAGGCCCGGCCCGCGGCCTTGGCCACGCCGAAGTCGATCAGCTTGACCTCGCCCTCGTACGACACGAGCACGTTGGGCGGGCTGACGTCGCGGTGGATCAGCCCAAGCGGGCGCCCGTGCCGGTCCTTCTTGTTGTGCGCGTACTCGAGGCCCTCGCAGACCTGCATGATCACGTAGCAGGCCTGAGCGAGCGGCATCGGACGCTTGACCTGACGGCCGTACTCGAAGATCGCCCGGAGGTCCTTGCCGGGCACGTACTCGAGCACGATGTAGAACGAGTCACCCTCGGAGCGCAGCTCGAAGATCTGCGCGATGTTCGAGTGCTGAAGCTGCGCAGCGATGCGCGCTTCATCCTTGAACATCGTGATGAACTCTTCATCCTCCGCGACGTGCGGGAGGATGCGCTTGATCGCAACGACCTTCTCGAAACCCTCGACACCACGCGCGACGGCCTTGTAGACCTCCGCCATCCCCCCGAGGGCGATGCGTTCGAGGATCTGATACTGGGCGAGTTTCTTGGGAAGGTCCAACAAGGAGCGCTCCAGCGGAAGGCGCGCAGAGGTGCGCGCAACGAGGCCCTGATCACACCCAGGACAGCTCCGAAAGTCAACCGAAGTACGAAACCAACACGCCGCCGAGCGACACTTCGGCGCTCCGCCAGCTCACCCCCATTGGTCGAGCCGGCGACGTTTCGAGCGATCACGTGTCCCCATGCGCATGGGGGCGTCGGATGTACAGCCGCTGGCGTGGACCACCGATTGCAGCGCTCGCTCGACGGCAGCGCCGGGCTATAGTCCGCGCTCGATGAGCGGCAAGGACGAGATCGAGATCGATCTGCCGATCGGGCTTGGTCAGCCGCCCGCGGCTGAAGGGCTAGGGGGCACGAACCCGCTGGCCGGTGCGAGCGAGGTCGCGTCGGCGGACGCGGTTGGAGGGATCGGGGAGCTCGCTAGCATCGAGGGCATCGTCGACGATTCAGCGATCGCCGAGGCGCTAGCCACCGGTCGCATCGACGCCAGCCAAGCGCAGGCGCTGCTGCTCGAGCAAGTGCTCGCCGAGCAGCTCGTCGGCGCGAGCGTCGAGGAGCTCGAGCGGCTCCGCGAGACGCTCCGCGAGCTGCTGGCCGACGACCCGCTGCTGGCCGACCTGCTCCGCCCGGTCTAGCCGACCTACGCGAGGAGCTTGCGAACGGCCGGGGACACGAAGTGCTGCTCGGTGTCGAAGCGCCGCAGCGCGTCCGCGACGACCTGCAAGCGCTCCGGCGGCTTGAGCTTGCGATCGACGATGATCCGGTACTGGCCCTTGACCCGACACAGCCCGCCGACGCCCTGGACCATCCCCGTCATCGGCTCGTAGCTGACCTGAACTTCGAGCTCGGAGGCGAGCCGCTCGAGCTCCGCGAGTTGTTCTTGCGCGTTCATCCGATTGACGCCCTTCAGCGGGCGGCGACGCAGGACTTTGCCGCAACCGATCGTGCTCGCCAAGCCCCGAATGCTGGCTCGGAGCCCGATCGCGGCACGAAAAGCGAGGGTCGATCCCGGATCGACGAGCGATCCATGAGATCCCGATCCCCCCTAGCTCAACTCTCTGCGATCGGCAATGTGAAGTGGAAGGTCGTGCCGACGCCGATCATGCTCTCGGCCCAAACCTCGCCGCCGTGCGCCTCGATCAGCTTGCGCACGATCGACAGGCCGAGGCCCGCGCCGCCGTGCTCGCGCGTCGAGCTCGAGTCGACCTGGTAGAAGGCATCGAAGATGCGCCCGAGCTGATCTTCCGGAATCCCGATGCCGGTATCGGTGACCGCGATCCGCAGCGCGTCGGCCACCTCCTCGCCGAAGAAGTCCTCCTCGTCGAAGGGTCGGCGGATCGGTGCGCGCTCGGCCCGAACCAGGACGTGCCCGTTGGGCCGGTTGAACTTGATCGCGTTGGAGATCAGGTTGACCAACACCTGCTGGACCTTGTCGGCGTCGCAGAGTACCCGCGGGAGCTCGGGCTCGAGCTCCTGCAGCAGATATACGTGCGCACGCTCGGCCGGGATCGCGGCGGCGCTGAATGCCCGCTCGACGATGTCGATCAAGGGCACCGGCGCCAGGTTGAGGCGCATCGTGCCCATCTCCATCTTCGACATCTCGAGGATCTGCGTGATCAGCCGCAGCAACTCCTCGCCGCGCTCGAGGATCGTGTTGGCGTACTCGGTCTGCTCCTCGTTCATCGGCCCGGCGATGCCGCGCGCGAGCATCTCGGAGAACCCGATGATGCTGGTCAGCGGCGTGCGCAGCTCGTGGCTGACGGTCGCCAG
>CBFGLP010000934.1:0-1866 GCA_965649595.1 uncultured Myxococcales bacterium
CGGCCACCCGGGTCGGGTCGCGTTGCTCGAGGGCAACCGCGACCCTGGCGTGCGCGGCCGCGAGATCGCCCGCCGACATCCGGTCGAGCACGGCCTGGCGAGCGAGGGCGGCGAGGCCCGCGGCCCCGCCAACGCGCTCACCTGCGATCCAGCCGGCAACGTCTACGAGGACTGCGCTGGGTTCGTGACCGGGGTCAACCGCGAGTTCGAGACCAATCGCTACGTCTACGACTGGGGCGGCGAGATCGGCGAGTGGCGGCTGCCGCTGTCCGACAAGATCCGCGAGACGCATCCGGACCTGCGCCCGGCGGGTGTCGAGCCGGACGGGCTGCCCTGCCAGACCGACGCGGACTGCGACGCGGGCCTGAACAGCGACTCGGGTGCCGTGTGCGTGGGTCAGACCGCCGAAGGCGTCGCCTGTCAGGACGACGTCGAAGGCTGCATGAACAAGCACTGCCAGGCCGAGTGGTTCGTCGGCTGCAAGGACGACCCCAACCTCGGTGGAGCCTACTGCGTCGACCGGCGCTTCAAGGACAAGGGCGCGGGCGCTTGCTACTACGCGACCGAGGACTTCCAGCGCTGCGATCCCGAGACGATGCAGTGCACCAGCTTCGCCGCCGGCAACCGGATCGCGCAGTGCGACACCGGCGAGTTCCCGGACGGCAACCTCGACGCTGCGGAGTGCTGCCAGCCGGGCCTCGGCGCCGAGACGCCCGGGGCGGGCTGTGATCCCCTGTTCTTGCCTGCGGTCACGCCGGTGCCGCGCTTCGATCGTGATCGCACGCTGCCGGAAGAGAACCGCGACTGCTACTGCGGCGATGCGGGCAGCCAGTCGGAGGAGTGCGCAGCGCTGATCGAGCAGTTCTGCACCGCGCCCTTCGGCAACCTCGAGCGCCACGACGGGGCCAGCAACGAGGGCGCCTATATCACCCGTGCGGTGACCAAGTTCGGCGGCGTCATCTACGATCCGTCGCTCAAGGGTGTGCTCTACCTGCCCAGCGATCGCGGCAACCAGCCCCGCTCGTTGGTCGAGACCTGCGCCGAGCAGGCCCAGAACCCCGATCTCATCGAAGGCCGCAACATCCAAGACGGGTGGCGGATGCACGATGGGAACTTCTTCGAGAAGTACGAGAACTTCGACCGCGGCATGTGCTCGGGCTCGGAGTACACGGTCGTGTTCGCGACCGAGGGCGAGCACATCGTCGACAAGGTCGGCAACACGCTCGGCGATCGGACCACCTACACCTTCCAGACGCCCGAGTTCCACATCATCCCCGGCTCGGGCTTCCCGACCGACAACCTCCGCATCGGCGCCTGCGACGACTTCGAGATCCGGCTCTCGAACAAGTACGACCTCGATCCGCGCAATCTGAACAAGATCGAGATCTGGCAGATCGCGGCGGCCGACGGTCAGGACAGCAGCGGGGTCGCGTGCTCGCAGAGCCTCGATCCGACCTGCTGGGAGCTCGATCGCAAGGTCGCTGGCGGTTTCGAGTGCACCAACGATCCCGACGAGGTCTCGGCCAGCAACGGCGAGGTCGTCCCCTGCCTGACCGTCGACGTGACGCTGCAGGCGACCGGCTCGCTCAAGGTCCTGATCGACTCGGTCCGGTTCGGCGCGCAGCTCTACGACTTCGACGCCGACGAGCCCGAGGAGAACGTCGACGAGTACGGACGTGCGGTCACCGGGCGCTACCGCATGGTCATCCCGGGCCTCGACAACGCCGAGCGCTTCGCTGACCTCAACCTGTCCGATCCCAACGACCTCGCCGACTACACGGGAGCCTTCCACGACATCTGCGGAATGCCGCTCGTGACCACCGGCGGTCAGGGCTACACGGACTTCTACTACGACTTCACGATCGA
>CBFGLP010000935.1:0-6344 GCA_965649595.1 uncultured Myxococcales bacterium
CGACTCCGATTCGACCGACTCCGATTCGACCGACTCTGATTCTACCGACTCCGATTCTACCGACTCCGATTCTACCGATTCGAGCGATACGACCGACACCGAGAACCCGCCCGACTGCGATCCCGCGGCCTTCGTTCACGCGCCCGAGCCGATCATGACCGGTGGATTCTACGCGGTGCCGGCCGACATCACCGAAGCCTGGATCGACCTCGAGTACGATCCGCTCGCGCAGGCGCTCACGTTCCTCTCGACCGCCGAATTTCGAATCGCCGAGGTCGGCATGCCGATCCTCGACCTTCGCCAGGCACCGACCGAGGTCGGCTACTACCACGTCGAATTGTTGCAGGGACCCCCGAGCGACGTGCCGCTCGAACAGATCGCGCGACTCGACTTCGGCAAAGGCGCCGAGAGTGGATTTCGCGTGTTCTCGGAGTCGATCGAGCCGTGCGAGCCCTACAAGCTGTTCTTCGAGGGCACGCTGGCCATCCCCGACGCGCCGCAGGCCGGCGGCTACGAATGGGCCAGCGATCCGACCCGGCTCTACTTCGACGCATCTCACTCGGACCTCTCTCCGGGCCGCTACCTCGAGTCGTGGGTGCCGGCGAACATGCCCTTCGACCGGTATGACCTTCGCTTCGGGATCCTGATGGAGGACCTCGAGACCCCGCACACGCTGATCACCAACGGCGTGATCGACTCCGACTTTCCCAACGCCTGGGCCGTCGACTTCACCAACATCCGCGCCTACGACCCGCTCTTCGTCATCGTCCCCAGCGAAGAGCTGAGCATGGTCGAAGGCATCCACCTGGCCGCCAACGGGCAGGCGATCCCCTACTCGCTCTACCTGCACGACTCGGTCCTGACGCCGATCGAGATCCTCGAGGCCGAGCTGAAAGCCCACCTCGACGAGTTCGTGATCTCGTCCGGCGACTATCCGCACCCGCGCATGACCGCCTACCTCGGCGAGGGCCTGGCGTCGATGGAGTACGCCGGCGCGCTGACGGCCGAGCCCTGGGCGCTCGGGCACGAGGTCTTTCACTCATGGTGGGGGCGCGGGCTCGGACCCACCAGTTATGCCGAGGGCTGGCTCGACGAGGCATGGACGACCTACAACACCGACGCGCCGGCGCTGACGCTCGAGCCCTTCGATTGGAACGCTGCGCCCGTCCAGTTGCTCGATCCGCACCCCTTCGCTCGGATCACGCCGGAGGCCGCATACACGGACGGCCGGAGGTTGTTCGCCGGGCTCGCGGCCGAGCTCGGGCTCGCGCAGCTGCGGGACCTGATGAAGAGCTACATGCAGCTCGACCCGCTCGACGGCTACTACGATACCGCGTCGATCGAGCAGCACCTCTACTGCGAGGGCGGGCAGCTCGACACCGTGCGGCAGGCGTTTCACCGGTTCGTGCGCGGGGAGCAGGGTCAGGCACCAGCGCCACCGGTTGGCTACTGCAATTGAACGCCTCGAAGGCTGGCTCGATCGCGGACGGTGTACAGCGATCGCCGCCGCTTGTTATGCTGTAGCGATGCTCGACGAGGGCCTCGCGGCGCTGCTCCGCGAACACCGAGCACGCCGGCGCTTCGAGCCCGAGCGCTACGTCGCGGCCAAGACCCGCCTGCTCGACGAGTACCTGCGCCGGTCCGGCATTCGTGCCTGCGTGATCGGGATTAGCGGAGGGATCGATTCGGCAGTCGCGCTTGGCCTGCTCGCGGCTACCGCCCGCCGCCACGGCTCGGCGCTGCACCGGATCGTCCCCGCGCTCGTGCCGATGTTCGCGACCTGCGGAACCACCAACCAAGACGTAGCGACCGCGCGCGGCCGCGAGGTGGTCGAGGCGCTCGGGCTCGCGCCGGTGCTCGTCGATCTCAGCGAGGGCCTCGTCGCGATGCGCGAGGCCGTCGAGCTGCCGCTCTCGATCCCCGGCGAGCCCTGGGCGATCGGCCAGGTCGTCTCGTATCTGCGCTCGCCCGCGCTCTATTACGTCGCAGCCTTGCTGGCCCAGGCGGGGGCGCCCGCGGTCGTGGTCGGGACGACCAACCGCGACGAAGGCAGCTACATCGGGTTCTTCGGCAAGGCATCGGACGCGATGGTCGATGTCCAGCTGATCTCGGATCTCCACAAGCACGAAGTGGCGTGCCTGGCCGAGCACTTGGGTGTGCCGGAGTCGGTCCGCAGCGCGATCCCGACGGGGGACACCTTCGATGGGCGCGTGGACGAGGACTTGATCGGCGCGCCCTATGACTTCGTCGAGCTCTACGAGGCATTGTCGTGCCTGCCCGAGCCCGAGCGCGCGCGACAATTGGCGCGCCTGAGCTCCACGTCATTAGAGCGATTCGAAGCTCTCGCCGCGCGCGTCGAGGCGCTGCACCGCCAGAACCTACACAAGTACGTCAGCGGCGGATCGATGGCCGTACACCTCGACGTGCTCGAGCGCGTGGTCCCAGGGGGCTGGCGGCGCGAGCCAACCATCGATCTGCCGCCGGCGAGCTTCTGGCGGTACAGCGCGGCGGAGATGTACGGTCCGATCGTCAGCCGGTTCGAACTCGATCTCGGGCTCGTCGAGCGCATCGGTGCCAACGCCGATCGCGTCCACCCGCAGACCAGCGGCTGCGGGCTTGGCGAGAGCGCGTGGATCGTCGACGGGCTCCTGCTGCCCGAGGAGACCGACTGGCTGGATGCCGAGCTGATGCGCCAGCCTCACACGGAGGTCGGCTACGATGGCCGCCTCCAGCACTACACCCCCGGCGTCGATCCAGTCGGCACGCGGCGGGCCTCGTGCCTCTCGCCCGCGCTGGCAGACGAGCTATGGCGCCGGCTCGCGCCGGTGATTCCGCAGGTTCGCCTCGTCGACGAAAACACCCCCACCGATTGGAAGGGCCACGAGGTCTGGCGTGCGATTGGGATCAATCCGCTCATTCGCTTTCATCGGATCGAGCCCGGCGGGCGCTCATCTTCACATTACGATCTCGGGTATGATCCCGGCGACGGTCGGCGGCGCAGCTTGATGTCGCTGGTCATCTATTTGACCGATCGTGACAATGAGGATTCGGGCGGCGCGACCTTGGTCCTGAGCGACGCTCAGCGCCACCTCCCGCTCGACGATTGGGACTTCTCCGATCGCGCCGCACCTCCGGCTGAGCGCGACATCTTGCTGCGCGTCGCGCCCCGCAAGGGCCGGGGATTCGTCTTCGATCACTTCTCGTTGCACGCAGCAGAACAATGGCGTGGCCCCGGGCATCGCATGATCCTGCGCACGGACGTGATGTTCGAGCGGTGCGGTATCGATGCATTGGCGCCGATGCGGATCAGCCGGCCGCTGGCGCCCTCGCTGGCCCTGCTGCCGCGCGAGGCCGTCTCGACGCACGAGCCCGGTCCATCGCCGCTCTTCGATCAGCTCGGGATCACGCCGGATGCGAACCAGCGCGAGGTCGCTCGCGCGGGCGCTCGAGCGCTGGCCAGCGCGCCGACAGAGCAAGCCGAGGACGCGCTGCGAACGTGGCGATTGGTCCGTGATCGCCACTATCGCGCCTGCTTGGCGATGGGCGCCTCGCTCGAGCTGATCGACCGGGCCGGATACTTCGACGACGGCGGCCCGCTGCCGCGCCGCAGCGTGCGAGCCGACCCTGCGTGGATGGTAACGCCGCTGCACCGGGTGCTCGCGCGGCTCGAGCAGGTCGAAGCAGCCGAGCGCGCCGGCCAGGCTCCCCGTGCTCTGACCGTCGTGCTTATGACCGGTGCGCTGTGTCCCGTCCACCGCGGTCACATCGAGCTGATGGAGGCGGCTCGACAGGCGCTCGAGCGTGAAGGTGTTGCCGTGCTCGGTGGCTACGTCTCGCCTGGCCACGACGGCTACATCGCGCAAAAGTGCGGGAGCGACTGGCTCCCGGCGGCGCATCGGCTGGCGCTGTGCGAGGAGGCGGTGCACAACAGCGACTGGTTGATGGCCGATCCCTGGGAGGCGCTGCACTGCGCCGGGCCGGTCAATTTTACTGATGTGATCGTCCGGCTCGAGGCTTACCTCGCCAAGCACGTCCGCAGCGCGCGAAAGGTCGAGGTGGTCTATGCGTTCGGCAGTGATCGCGCCGAGTTTGCCCTGACCTTCGCTCGGTACGGGCGTGGCGTGTGTGTCCGGCGGCCGGGCCACGAGGCCGAGCTGGCGGCGATCGCCGAGCACCCCTTCGTTCGTGCGAATCGCAGGGTGCTCCTGGTCGACGCTCCGGTCACGAGCGAGGTCGCGAGCCGGGAGATTCGGCGAAATTCGGCGTGGCGCACGGGCAAGCCATCGCTCCCCGCTCGAATGCGCCTGCTCGTGCGCGACGAGGGTGATTGGGCCATCGATGCTTGGCTGCGCGGGCGCGAGGCCGCGAGCGTACGAGCGGCTCGCGACCTGCTGCTTCGTCGGCTCCGCGGCGAGCTCGAGCGGGCATTCACCGAGGTCCACGCGCCGGACGTCCCGCGCCAGCTGACGATCGAATCACGCGTGCTCGCGGAGCAAGCCGAGCAGCTTCGTCAGCGGCTCCCCGCGGGTGTCCGCACGCTCGGGCTCGATCCCTGCATACTTGCCGATTCGATGCTCGGTGTCTCGCGCTGGTTCGAGCCATCGACCCGCCGGACCCAGCGAGGACTAGTCGCGCGGCCAGGCTGGCCCACGCTCGCCGAGCAGCTCGAGCAGCTCCCGGCCGGCGAGCACGTGCTCGTCGACGACGATCTCGCCAGCGGCGGCACGCTGCGCGAGCTGCTCTCGCTGCTCCCCGAGCGCTGCCGCGTGATCGCGCAGCTGACCGCGGTCGATCTACCCTCGCTGGAGCAGGCTGGTGACGGGCCTGGGAGCGTGGATCTGGTCGACGCTCGTGACTTCATCGTGGGTACCCGCGACGCCGGCCTCGTCGTCGCGCTCCCGGACGGGGCTCGAGCCCGCGTCCCCTATGCCCTGCCCTACATGCGACCGCACGATTACTACTGCGTGCCGCTGTCGACCGAGCTCTCGCTCTCGCGCGCGATCTGGCAGCTGAACGTCGAGCTCTTCCAGGCGATCACCCCGGCGCTGCTGGTCCGCGACGCAGACGTCGGCTTTCGAGCGCTGTGTGACTATCTCGGGTTCACCGACGACACGCCGCTCGCGGACGTGTGTGCCTGGCACGTCGAGCGGCTCGATCCCGCCGCTTGGTGAGCACAGGGACTAATAGGCCAGACCGACCGACAGCACGTAACGGGTGCCCGCTTCGACCTCGCTGACCGCGTGGGTGTGCAGATCCGAGCGAAATAGCTTGATCCGCGGCCGATCGATCCACGCTTGCGGACACTCGAACTCACCGCCGCGCCGGGCTGGGACCAAGACCAGGTTGAGCCGTAGGTGGCGAGCACCCGCGACGGGATCGCGGTGAGGTGGCACCGACGAGCCGACCGGAAAGCGCAGCAGGTAGATGTCGAAGCGCCGCCCCTCGAGCAGCAGCAGCTTGTCGTAGCCGCCGCGCTGTCGCCCTGGCTCCCAGCCTTTGCCGACGCGCACGCCCGAGCGTAGCGCGGATCGGGGGCCCCACGCTCACCCGGCGCTCACGAGCAGCTGATGGATCTCGGCTATGTCCGCCCGAACTTCCCCCAGCACCTCTCGAATCGCGCGAAGCGGCCAATCGACGGTCGCGGGGTCTTCCGCCGAGGCACTCTCCCGGACCAGCCGGTCCAAGGTTCGTTCGTCACGCAGCGCTCGCGGACGGGCCCCCGCCAGCGCGGTCTGGAACGAGCTGCGCTGCTCGACTGGCTGGGTCTCGACCGTCTGCCCCTCGTCGGGCGCATAGCGGCCCGACAAGCGCGTACGCAGCTGGGCGATCGTTCGCTCGCGGGTGCGCTGGGCCGCCTCGGCCTCCGGCTGGATCTGAGCGAGCTTGGTCTGAACCTTGCGATCGAACCCGGACACGCTAGTGTGCAGCCACGCGCTGTCCTCCGCGCTCATGTTCGGGGCCGTCCGCGAGCAGCGATCGAGCTTGACCAGCACCTCCGCGAGCACGCGAGCGTTGGCCTGCACGGTCGTCTGCGCGGTCGCTACGTCGTTGAACGCGGTGTCGCGCGAGGCCTCGGTCATTGTCGGAGAGCCGACCGCTCGCTCGCGTTGCCAGACCTGCGCCGCCTGCTGCACGCGGGGTGTGCTCGTGTGCAATTGGTAGTGCTCGAAGGTCCGCTGCGCGGCGTTGAGCGCTCGTACCCGCTCGAGCGAGAAGCGGGTGATCGAGAGCAGCTCCTTGCCGCGCGTGATCTCGCCACAGACCTCGCGGCCCTCGCCGACTTGGATCTTGCTGTCGACCTCGCGTCGCTCGTCACCGCTGCCGACCCGCTGGACTTCGCGGCG
>CBFGLP010000936.1:0-5535 GCA_965649595.1 uncultured Myxococcales bacterium
CTCGTGGGGCGGCTGGATCAGCTCGCGGCTGGCGATCGGAAGCAGGCCCGCCTGCACGAAGCGCTCGAACCCGGGCGCGAAGGGCAGCACCACGCCTTCACCTGCGGCGGTCAGCAGCACCTGGGGCATGCCGCCGGTCGGGTACATGAACACGTTGTCCGCGGTCACGTAGCCGTGGGCGAAGCGCTCGTGCAGGACCGCGAGCGCCTCGCACACCTGCACGCCGATCGCCACGGCGTTGAGTGGATCGAGCACGTGGCCGGCCGTCCAGACCTCGTGCAACCACTGGCGCAGCGTCGGGCAGCCGGGATCGGGGCGGACGATGAAGAGCGTGTCGAACCCGTCTTCGCCCGGGAGCGGGAGGCGGACGAACCCGTAGGTTGGCAGCAAGTTGGGGTGGAGCAGCTCGCCGGCCTGCACGATCCGATAGGTCAGCAGGTCCCGCAGCTCTCGCTGCATGCTGACCTCGGGGGTCAGCACCGTCAGCAGCAGCAGCCGCTTGCCCTGGCGAGCCCGAAAGCGACCGCCGTGCGGCAGCTCGCCGAGATCGTCGAGCACGACGATCGGCGTGCCCGGCATCTCGCCGGGTACGCGAAGATCCTCGGGATCGACGATGGCCCCGGGGGCGAGCACGGAGCGCGAGCATAAAGCATCGATCGGGGCAAAGCGGAATTCTCTGGCGAGAATTCGCGCCGGCTATCGATCGTCGCGCTGTTGCCGAATGCCGGCGAGCAGGTCGCGGGCAGCCTCGCGCTCGATCGGATCGGTCTGCTCGCTGGCGATCAGGCCCTCGAGCCAGGGCTCGACCTCGGCCCGGATCTCTGGTGTCGTCGCGCGCATTCGGCCCATCGCCTGGAGGGTCTTGAGCCCGAACGCCTCCGGCGGCATGAGAATGTTCTCGTAGTCCGACTGGCCGTCCGGCGCGATCCCGATCGCGAGCAGCTCGCAGGTCTGCTTGCGCTGCTCGGGGGTCAGCCCGTCGTAGGCGTGCATCAGCGCGAGGTTCGAGCGCTCGTCGGTCAACACCGCGAGCGAGTGGATGATCGCGCACTTGGTCGCGAAGGGGGCCGCGGGCAGGCGCTGCTCGAGCAGGTCGGCGGCCTCGCGGCCCTTGCCGCTGTCGCGCTGCTGCGCGAGCGCCCACGCGGCCGTCCGCTGGATCCGCTCGTCGTCGTGGAAGAGCGCCCGGTCGAGCACGGTGAGCGTGTCGGGGTGCTGGACGTAGCCGAGCGCCCAGACCAGCCGGATGTCCACGGTCCCGTCGCCTTCGAGCTCGGCCGCGAGCGCCTCGGCGATCGGCTTGGCCATCGGCCGGTGCTGCATGCGACCGAGCGCGAGCAGAGCCTCGCGTCGCACCTCGGGCGGCCCATTGCGGAAGCGGTCGACCAAGGGCGGGACCCGGTTGATGTTCATCGCCGGGTTCTTTAGCGCCTTCTGACGACCGATCGCCCATGCCGACCAGGCGGCGACGGTGGGGTCCTCATCGCTCAGATGCCTCTCAAATATCTCCAGGATTTCCGGCTGGTTACGCCGCGAGAGCTCGCGAATCGCATCAACCCTGGTCGCGGTGTCGGCTCCATGCCGGAGCTCGTTGATCTGCTTGCCGGTGTCCCGCCACCAACTATCGAAGCCATGGTTGACCAGGTTGAACATCCCGTAGGTCAACAAGGTGCAGAACACCGCGACCACCGGGAAGCCGACCGCCGGTCGCTGCAGCTCGGCGGCCACGTCCTCGACGTCGGCGTTCTTGCCTCCCACCTTGCCCTGCAGCGACCGCCGAAACGCGCCCTTGAACGCGATCTCGTCCAGCCACAGGGCGTCCGCGAGCCCGGCCAGCACCATGGTGCCGTAGTAGATCGGGAGCAGGAGGTCCGGATCGCCGGTTCCGGCTCGCACGGTGTTCGCCACGTAGAAGGCGGAGAACAGACCGACGAGGTTGGTCGCCACCACCCCCATCCACAGCTTGAGCGACGTCGAGCGGCGTCGGTTGGATCCGTAACCTGGGGGCGCCTTGGCGGCCATGGCGTGATTCATAGCGCGTCGGGACGCTCCCTGCTGGCGAGGGTTCCCACGCCTTTGCTTCGGCGCTCGGGCGCCGAACCTGTCAAAGCCGCTGCGGGGGTCGCGAGCTTCGGCGGTCCGTCTTCGGCGGTCCGTCTCATGGGTGTTCGCCGATTTCTTGCTGGTCTGGTCGGGCTTGCCTAGCGTGCGCGACGGTGACCGCACCAGCTGCGCTTCGCCTCGGCCCTGCCGAGCCTGCTCGCGTCGAGCCATCGCGTGCCCGCACGACTGCGCGGCGGCAGCCCCGAAGCTCGCCCACGCCTACGCCCACGCCCGAGCCGAAGCCGAGCTCGAGCCCCGAGCCGGGGCGTCGATCGCCCTGGACGACCTTGCTCGTGGTCGGCGAGTCGCTCGCGCTGCTCGCAGGCGTGGCCGCGGCGGCGCTCGTGCTCGCCGATGCGTGGGGCCAGTCGCAAGAGTCCGAGCACGCGGTGCCTGGCCTCTTGCTCGGAGGCGAGGAGATCGGCGGGCTCGACCGCGAGGCCCTCGGCGAGGTCGCGCATCGGGCCGGACAGCTCTCGCTCGATCGGGAGCTGGTCTTGCGCGCAGGTCCAGTCGACACGCACACGAAGGCGCACGAGCTCGGCGCGGTGCCGATGCCCGACGAGGCGATCGATCAGGCGCTCGGCTTCGGTCGCAGCGGTGATCTGTTGGCCGACCTCGACGCGCGCGCCCGGGCTCGCCGCGGCGAGGTCGACCTGCGCGTCGCGATGCGCTTCGACGAGGCGCGGGCGCTCGAGCAGCTGCTCGCGCTCGCACCCGAGGTCGACACGATGTCGCTGCCGACCCGCCTGGATCTCGAGCGACGCAAGGTGATGCCCGCGGTCCAGGGCACGGCGCTGCTGCCCTACGACTCGCTGTCGAGCGTCGCGATTGGCTTGGCCGCCGGCCACGACACGATCGAGCTGGCGATCGCCCACAAGCCGCCGGTGCCCGAGAGCGAGGATCCGCTCGGGCTGATCGCCGCTCGCCTCGACGTCGGCGTCGTGCTTGGCTCGTTCTCTACGCCCTACTCGATGGACCTCGCCGTCGCGGACCGGACCCACAACCTCAAGGTCGGCGCGAGCGCGCTCGATGGGTTCGTGCTGATGCCGGGCGAGACCTTCTCGTTCAACGCCGTGGTCGGCGAGCGGACCGTCGAGCAGGGTTATCGTTACGCGCCCGGCATCGAGTCGGGCGAGCTGGTCGACGTCGTCGGCGGTGGCATCTGCCAGGTCGCGAGCACGGCGTTCGGCGCGGCGTTCTTCGCCGGGCTCGAGATCGTCGACGCGAAGCCACACAGCCGGCCGAGCGCCTACGTCGACATGGGCCTCGACGCGACCGTGGTCTGGCCGAGCGTCGACCTCGTGTTGCGCAACCAGTTCGAGTTCCCGGTCGTGCTGCACATGACCGTCAGCCAGGGCCAGGTCCGCGCCGAGGTGCTCGGCCCGCAGCGGCCTTATCAAGTCGCGTTCGAGCGCACGCTGAAGGAGGTCGAGCCCTTCGAGACGGTCGTGCGCGACGACCCGCGCCTGCGGCTCGGCACCGAGCAGGTCAGCCAGCGAGGCATGCGAGGCTTCGAGCTCGAGCGGGTGCGCAAGCTCTACTCGGGAGGAGAGGTCGTCGCGACGGAGGTCGCGGAGCTGACCTACCCGCCGACGCGGGAGATCATTCGGCGCGGGACCAACCCGAGCGGCGAGATGCCCGAGCGCAAGCCGCTTGCGGCCCTGCGTGATCCGGTCGCATCAATGCGCTTGATGCAGTGATTGTCGAATCACTCAATACGAAGTCGGGTGGAGTCCGGGCGGCCTTTGGCCGTCCTCCTCTCAATCCGACTTTGTCAATTTGTGGGTCATAGCAGGCTGCGAATCACCCGTTCAGTCGATCTCGTGATTGTCCGATTTCTGGCCCACGCGGCCCGGATGGCATAGGCCAGGTCAGGCGCGTTCGATCGGAGCCCGGGTCGCTGGCCGCGGGGATCGACGTGATCCGCACAGGAGCAGGAGCCTGAAGGCATATGCGAGAGATGCACAAGTGGAAGGACAAGGTCGAGTTCTCGCTCGACAATCGACAGATCTTCTTTTTGTTCTTCGGCCTCTCGGTGATCGGCTGCTTCATCTTCGCGCTGGGCATCATGACGGGCCGTCGCCTGCACTGGGTCCCGGGGCAGGAGACGGCGGCGCTGGCCGAGGCCGAGGGCGAGGACTCGCTCGCGCTGCTCGACGGCGAGGAGGAGCCCGAGCAGTTCGCGTTCAAGGCCGGTCTCGCGGCCTCCGACGCGGAGACGATCCCGCCGACGCGCGACCCTTCGCTGCCGCCGCGCGACGAGGACGTGGTCAAGGCGGAGAAGGCCGCCGAGCAAGTCGCGGCTGCCGAGGCGGTCGAGAAGCAGGCCGCCGTCGAGCAGAAGCAGGCCGAGGTCGACGCCGTCGAGGCGACGATCGGCGAGCAGGACGCGTCGCTCGCCCAAGCCACCCCCGAGGCCGCGAGCGCGCCCTCGGCCGAGCCGGGCAAGCGGCAGTTCACCCTGCAGATGAAGGCCTTCTCGCGCCGCGAGGACGCCGACAAGCTGGCTGACAAGCTGCGCCACAACGGGCACGACGTCCGCATCGAGACCCACGAGGTCCGTGGCCGGAGCTGGCATCGCGTTCGGCTCGGCGAGTTCGATACCTGGGACGAGGCGCTGGCCGCCAAGCAGGAATTCGAGCAGACAGAGCACGTGATTGCCTATGTAGTCTCGCTTTGATCGAGACTGATCCCGAGACGAGCAGGCCCGCCACCGGCGGGCCTGCTCGTTTCTTGCATCGTCGAAATCGGCTACAACCCCCGCCCCGTGGGCGCCCCGCACAATTCCGCCGACAGCCCGGTGATGCGGCAATACCTCGACATCAAGGGTCGCTATCCCGACGCGATCGTGATGTTTCGGATGGGCGACTTCTACGAGATGTTCTTCGAGGACGCGGTGATCGTCGGGCCGGTGCTCGACATCGCCGTGACCAGCCGCGACAAGCACGTCGAGGACCCGGTGCCGATGGCGGGCGTGCCTTACCACGCGATCGGCGGCTATCTCCGTACACTAGTCGAGCGCGGCTTCAAGGTCGCGATCGCCGAGCAGATGGAGTCCCCGGAGGAGGCGCGCAAGCGCAAGGGGCCGAACATCGTCCACCGCGAGGTCGTCCGCGTGGTCACCCCCGGCGCGCTGCTCGACGAGGAGCACCTGCGCGGCGGCGAGCCCAACTATCTGGTCGCGCTGGTGCCAGGTCCATCGGCGCCCAGGGCCGAGGGGGGACCGCAGGCAGGCGCGATGATCGATCCGACGGTCGAGGCGTCGACGCCCGAGCCCGCGTCGGCCCCCAAGCGACGCGCCCCGCGAGACGACGATGCCCCGCTGGCCGCGGCGCTCGCGGTGCTCGACATCTCGTCGAGCGAGTTCGTGATCATGAGCTGTCGGCGGCCCGAGCAGGCGCGGGCCGAGCTGGCGCGGCTGTGCCCACG
>CBFGLP010000937.1:0-3142 GCA_965649595.1 uncultured Myxococcales bacterium
GAAGACGAGGGTGAGGCTCACGACGAGGCCACCGATACCGACGCGGGCAACGATGAAGAAGGTAGCCGCGTGCGCCTGGGGCCGCGTGGGCGCGACCGAGCCGAGATCCGCTTCTCCGCCAACCCAGGCGAGCCCTTGGCCCCGCTCAACCGGGTCGCCTCGGGTGGCGAGCTCTCGCGCGTGCTCTTGGCGGTCAAGAGCGTGCTCTCGACCGAGCAGCGGGTAGCTACTTATGTCTTCGACGAGGTCGACGCAGGCGTGGGTGGAGCGGTAGCCGAGGCGATCGGGCTGCGCCTGCGTCGGGCAGCCGCGAATCACCAGGTGTTGTGCATCACCCACCTACCGCAGATCGCCGCGTTCGCGGACGCGCACTTTCGCGTGCAAAAGCTGGTCGTCGACGGCCGCACGGTGACGCGAGTGGTTCGGCTGGGCGAAGAAGAGCGGATCGAGGAGCTGGCTCGCATGCTCGGCGGCAAGAAGGTCAGCGCGAGCGCCCGCGAGCATGCGCGCAGCTTGATCGAGCAGGCCAAGGCCGCCGCGCGAGAGCGGTCGAGTCGGTCCACGCCGTCCGACAAGCTCCGCCGCAAGCCGGTCCGCAAGGCCGGTTGAGTCCGGGCGGCCCTCGGCCGTCCTCCTCGACCTCCACGGACTCCGGCCAGCTTGCTGGCCTTCGTGCGCTCCGGTTGAGTCCTCCGCGGCCGCGTGGCCCGTGGAGCTAGGCCCCGAATTGTCTTCGTCAGCCCCACGGGGGCTGAAAATATCCGGCTCGGTGCAATAGCGCGCCGACCCTCCCCCGTCGGCGCTAAGCTCGGCCACCCCCGGGGCCGACCGAGCCGCCCGAACGCTGATGCACGCGCTCGAACACGAGATTCGTAGCAACCCCGATGCATGGGAGCCCTGGCTCGTCTACGCAGATTGGCTGTCCGAACGGGGTGATGTCCGCGGTCGACTGATCTCGCTCGAGCATCATCGCGCCAGGGCGACGATCGACGCGGACCAGCAGCGCAGGATCCAAGCCGAGATCGACGAGCTGATCGCGGCTCACGAGCCAGCGTGGCAGGTCGCGGGGATGCCCGAGGCTTGCCGCTTCGAGTGGCGCCACGGGTTCATCGTCGGCGTCAGCTTCCCCTTCACCGAGCCCGAGCTCGAGCAGCTCGACGCCTTGCTGCGTCACCCCCAGGCTCAGCTCTTGACCAGCCTGCGCCTGCGAGCCCCTCGCGACATCGACGAGGACGCCGACTTCGACGAGGAGCACGAGCCGACGCCGATGGGCGAGTCGCTGCTGCAGGCGCTGCTCGGCTTGGAGCTCGGTCGGATCACCGCGCTCGCGATCGAGTACACCTCGCTCGGCATCGACGCTGCGAAGCTGTTGGCCGACTGCGATCAGCTCGCGCACTTGAGAGCGCTCGATCTTCGCTACACCGATCTCTCGGACGCCTCGGTCGCGGCCCTGGTCGGCTCTCCCCACCTGACCGGGCTCACGACCCTGAGGCTGCAGCGCAATTGGATCGGCCCGCCGGGGGCGCGAGCGCTGGCTGCTGCCCCGCACCTCGACCGCTTGACGATCCTCGACCTGCGCGACAACCCGATCGGCGTCGCGGGGGCCGAGGCGCTGGCCGGTTCGGCGAACCTTCGCCGGCTCGAGTCGCTGTACCTCTACCGCAACGACGTGGGGCTCCCGGGCGCCCGCGCGCTCTCGCTGTCCACATACCTCCCTCTCCACATCCGCCGCTATTGGGCGGGGCAATGGAGCGCTGGCAATGACCAACCAAGCACTGACCCCTGAGTCGACCGAGCTCGGCCGATCGCTGCGCGACCGCTTCTTCGAGCTCTCGATGGGCTCGACGAGCGACGCGAGCTCGAGCCAGGCGCGGCGCTTTCGTGCGCTCGTCGACGCGACCGACACGGAGCCGGCGCTCGAGCTCGACGGGCTGAGCCTCTCCTACCACCCGAGCGCGCGCTTCAAGGCGCTGCGCTTCGTCGACGCCGACCGGATCGACGCGCGCGTGCGGCACCTGTTCGCGCGGCCCTCGACGCAGATGCCTCACTTGGCGGCGGTGTTCGTCGACCCCGAGGAATTGTCGTACCGCACGTTCGAGAACATCCTGCCGCTCGACCGCTGGTTCGAAGGTGTCGAGCTCGACCTCGAGCTGCGCGATCGCAGGCCGCTCGGGCCGGGCTTCGTCGGCCCCTCGAAGCCGAAGAACGAGCGAGCGAGCGCCTACGCGTTCACGCTCCACGCCGGTGAGCGAGCGCGGGCGGCCCTCGAAGGGCTCGACTCGCTGAACCTCTACGTGGCCCCGACCAACACGGCCTCACGCGGCGGCAAGCGCTTCATCTTCCACGCGGCCCGCTTGAGCGAGGCGCTCGGCGAGGCGGTCCGTGCGGCGCTGCCCAAGCGCTGGCTCGACGGCTTCTCGCACGTCAACCCGGTGTTCCGCTGCAATCGCTTCGAGCCCGGCGACGCCAAGTTTCGTCGCCACGTCGACACGCCCTACTACGACGCCGCGCGCAAGCACGTGTCCCGCTACACGATGCTGATCTATCTGACCGGCGGCCGCGCTCGGCCGGCGCTGCAGATCGCCGACGAGGTCGAGCTGGAGACCATCGATGCGCTGACCTGCGTGGTGTTTCGTCAGGATCTCGAGCACGAGGGCTCGGCCTACGAGGACGGCGCCAAGCTGTTCCTGCGGACCGAGCTGGTGTTCGCGGACGCGAGCGTGACCCACGAGCCCGGCATCGCGCAGCTGTTCGCCAAGGCCTGCTACTTGACCGGCGAGAGCATGTTCGAGCCACAGCTCGCTCGCCGTGCTCACGAGCTCTACGATCGCGCCGCGGCGGCGCATTGGTCCGGGTTATGCCCGGCTGCTCCCGACCACGCCGAGCCCTACTTTCACAAGCGCTTTCGCGGCATCGACTTCGTGACCAATGGTTACGATTATTGGTTCGCCAAGCAGCAGTGCTCGCTGCGCGAGTGCGCCGCGATTGCCGTGCTGGATCTGCTCAATTGCAAGGTCGGCAGCCAAGCGTTTCGCAAGCTGTGCTCGAGCGAGATACTGACCGACGCTTCGGCCGAGTCGGCCGCCCGCGACCGAGGCGGCGAGCCGCGGCCGCCGAGCTCGTGGGTGCCCGAGTTCCTGGC
>CBFGLP010000938.1:0-3688 GCA_965649595.1 uncultured Myxococcales bacterium
GCCGAGATCGATGATCACGGCCTCCCAGCCGTCCGGGCGGTTGCGCAAGAGCAGGTTGTCGGGCTTGAGGTCGCGGTGCAGCACGCCCTCGCCGTGGAGCGAGTCGAGGCTCGCACCGACACCCGCGAGCAAGCGGTGGACGGACCAGCCGTCGCCGGGCCGAATCACGGCGGCGGGCGAGAGCCCGTCGACGAACTCCATGGACATCCACGTGCGACCGTAGTCGTCGACGTTCCAGGTCTCGACCTGGATGACCCCGGCGAGGTGGAGGCGCGACATCAAGTCGGCCTCGCGCATGAACCGGATCGCCGCCTCGCTCTCCTCATGGACCTCAGCACGGAGCCACTTGACCACGACGAGGCGACGCTCGAACACGTCGACGCACAGGTGCACGTCGCCGACGGCTCCCTCGCCAAGGGGCCGGATCCGGCGGTGCGGGCACTCGACCATTGCGCGCATGCTACCAGACTCGGCCAACCGGAGCGCACCAAGAGCGGCGCAGCTGTCGGGTCGCGCTGGGCGCGTGCGATGCTGGACCTCGGTGCCGCTTCGCGGCACATCGACGCCCGTGTCCGCACGCTCCTCGCGGCTGCTCGCCATGCTGATCGCCCTGCTCGGCGTGCTCGCCATGCTGCTGGTCGCGCTGCTCGTCGATCCCCGCTTCGCCGTGGCAGGGGATGCTCATTACCTGTTCGGCACTGCCCGTAGCCTCGCGTTCGACGGCGATCTCGACCTCACCAACCAGTATCTGGTCATGGGCGATCGTTGGGGGCTGGGCCGCGATCCGGCGAGCGACGGCTGGCGGCTGCCGCCCCGCGAGATCGGTCCAGCGCTGCTGATGGTGCCGGGGCTATGGCTGCACCACGTCCTGCGGATCGATCCGGCCTGGGAGCCGACCTTCGCGTGCCTGCTCGCGGCCGCGAGCCTCGGCCCGTGCTGGCTCGGGTGCGTGCGCGCAATCGAGGCAGCTCGTAATCGGGACGGTAGGGTCGCGACGATCCACCCGGCGCTGCTCGCCGGAGCGGCCGTGCTCGGGTTCGTGGTGCTCTTCTACGCGATCGGGCGAAGCGGCTATGCCCACGCACCGGACGCGGCGATCGGAGCTTGGTTGGTCTGGGCGCTCGTCGACCGGCGGCGACCGGAGCTGATCGGGGCCCTGCTCGCGTGCGCGGTGCTGATGCGCCTGCAGAACCTGCTCTGGCTCGCGTGGCCGCTGCTCGAGCTGGGGGTCGCCCTGCGCGGGCGTACAGGAGAGGACAGTCCGGCGGCGCTGCGTCGGCTGGTGATCGTGTCGGCGATCACCCTGCTCGGGCTGAGCCCACAAGCATGGCTCTCGCTCGCGCATCCGGGCAGCGCCGCGGGGGCGATCCGCTGGGACGCGAGCTTCTTCGATCTGCACGAGCTCGGGATCGATCTGCTGCGGGTGCTGTTCGGAGTGCACGGGCTGGTCCGCTGGACGCCGATCGCCCTGCTCGCGCTGATCGGGCTCGCCCGGATGGCTCGCGGAGGGTCGGCTCGCGAGATCGCGTCGCTGCTCGTGCTCGGGCTCTTCGTGCTGCTCTGCGCGAGCGTGCGCGACGTCGATGGCGGCGACGCGTTCGGGGCTCGGCGGCTCGCGGGGCTGGTCGGTCTGCTCGCGCTCGGGCTCGCGGGTCTCGATCGACCCGACTGGGGGTCCGGCTGGCGGCGACCGGCGCTCGTTGGCCTGCTCGTGCTGCTGGTCGCGGGCAACCTCGTGCTCGTCGGCCTCGCGATCGCAGGCCGGATCTCGCTCGCTAGCTGGTAGCCCTCGGGACGAAGTCCTGCCCGTTCCACGACCAGATCGTCCGCTCGAGCGCGCCGACGCCGACCTCGTAGACGGAGAACGCCGCCTCGCGGCCCGGATGCTGCGAGATGTTGGTCGCCGAGCTGATGCCGTGCACGGGCACCGGCCCGCTCGGACCCGGAATCGCCCCCTCGATCGCCCGATGCTCGTGACCGTGCAGGATCAGCTCGGCCCCGCACCGGGCGATCACTGCCCCGAACTCGGCGATGTCCTCGAGGTCGTGGCGCTTCTTGGACACCCCCTCCATCACGGGATGGTGGATCAGCACGATCCGTACGACCGACTCGCGCCCGAGCGCTTGCAGGATCTGCTCGAGCCGGGCGAGCTGCAGCGGACCGACGTTGCCGACCGCGTAGAGCGGCAGGCTCGCGTGGGCAGTCGACACGCCGATCAGCGCGATCTCGCCGAAGCGCTGCACGAAGGGGTAGTAGTGCTCGTGGTCCTCGCCGAGCCGCTCGCCCTCCATGTAGTGGCCGAGCATGCTCTCGAAGCGACGGCTGCGGACCGAGCCGCGCGTGTAGGCGTCGTGGTTACCGGGGATGATCGTGACCGGCAAGCCGATCGCCTCGAGCTTGCCGGCGATGTGCTCGAATTCCTGCTCGAGCGCGAGGTTGCTGAGGTCGCCGGTGATCACCACGCGATCGAGCTCGAGCGTGCGGGCGTGCTCGACCATCCGATCGAAGAGCAGCTCGCTGTGATGCCGGCCGCGCTTGAGCATCAGGTTGACGCCGCCGGTCAAGCGCTTGTTGAGGAAGCGATGTGGACCCACCCCGCGGAGGTTCAGCAGGTGGATGTCGGAGCAGTGCAGGAAACGCATCGGCATGGCGTCGACGGCCTCTCGGGCGACCGGAGGCACAGCGCGGGGCGCGGACGCCCCTTGGCCGCACGCTCGGGTGGGGTTGTAGCACGTTGGGTCATCACCATGGTGCGCCGCGCTCGGCCGGGTCACCTTTGCGAGCGCGGCTGCTTTGCATAGAGTTCGGCGACATGCCCGCTCTTCTCGAGTCTGGTCGAACCCATACCTGCGGCGATCTGCGACTGGCCCACGAGGGTCAGCGGGTCGTCCTGTTCGGGTGGGTCAACTTCCGCCGCGATCTCGGCGGCCGCATCTTCATCGATCTGCGCGACCGCGAGGGACTGACCCAGATCGTGTTCGGCCCGGACATCCACGCGGACGCGCACGCGGCCGCCCACGACCTGCGCAGCGAGGACTGCATCGGCGTGTCGGGCACGGTGATCAGCCGCGTCAAGAACCACGGTCAACCCAACCCCAACCTCGCGACCGGCGAGATCGAGGTCAACATCGATCGGCTCGAGGTGTTCTCCAAGGCCCAGACGCCGCCCTTCGACATCTCGAAGGACGACCGGCTCGACACCAACGAGAACCTGCGCCTGCAGTACCGCTACCTCGACCTGCGCCGGCCCAGCCTGCAGCGCAACTTCATCCTCCGCTCGCGCCTGACCACGCTGACCCGCGCGCACCTGTCCGAGCTCGGCTTCCTCGAGCTCGAGACGCCCTACATGGTCAAGTACACCCCCGGTGGCGCGCGCAACTTCCTGGTCCCGAGCCGGCTCAACCCCGGGACCTTCTATGCCCTCGCCGAGAGCCCGCAGATCTTCAAGCAGCTGTTCATGGTCGCGGGCATGGACAAGTACTTCCAGGTCTGCCGCTGCTTCCGCGACGAGGATCTCCGCAACGATCGCCAGCCGGAGTTCACCCAGATCGACGTCGAGGCCTCGTTCGTCGGACTGGAGGACGTGCTCGGGTTCGGCGAGGGACTGGTGCGGGCGCTCTGGGAGGAGGCCGGCCGGAGCCTCGAGACGCCGATCCCGCGGCTGCGCCACGCCGACGCGATGGAGCGC
>CBFGLP010000939.1:0-2036 GCA_965649595.1 uncultured Myxococcales bacterium
GCTATGATGTGTAACCTCTTGGACCATCGTTGGGCGGGGTAAAAGGAACGGATTCGGCGCGTACAGCGCTTCGTGGCGCGTGGTCGGACGTCATCACTACCCGCGATAAAGGCGGGATCCCTTGGAGGGGAGTCGAGAACGGGATACTGTTGCGTGGTGACGGCGACGAAAGTCCGCGAGGCGCTCGATGCGCGCCGATGCGCGCCAGTTGGGTGGGGTTTCGGGAGAGTTTCTGCCCGAGGAGAAGCTCGCAGACGTCCTTTCGATCGACGTCGATTGGAGCACCTTGAAAGGGGCTGCTGGGCCTGCCTTTGAAGTCTTGGTCAACGCGCTTCAGCGTCGATTGGTCAGTCCAGCAATACGTACGAGCTCGCGTGACGAGTTCATGCAACTCTGGTCACGCGAAGAGTGGCGAGTTCGGGAGATCCTTCGGTCGATCGATGTCGTGCTCCGCGAAGCGCTCGATGATGACGCTCATCGAGGTACACGCGCTCGCCTTCCTCGGGCCGAGCGCAGCTTGTCCGATGCGGTGGCGGATTCTGTCTACGCGAGCGGCTGGCACGCTCAATCCCAGAATCTACAGCAGAGCAACGCGTTGGTGTCCCGTGCTCGGAAGTCCGTTGAGGACTCACTCGCGCGCGGAATGCATGTTGCGGCGGGGTTGGTCGAGGAATACCGAGACGCTCTCGATCTCTACAATCTCGGGATAATTCTTTGCGAAGAGGCAACGAGCCACGGGCCGGCGTTGATCCCCGAAATGGCGACGCGTGCCGATCTGATCGATGACTGCGTCGCTGTGGCGGACGAGGGTGCTCGTATTGCAGGCGTGTGCGCGTTGCAAATCGCAGGAGTCGAGATCCGCAGCGATGACTCTGCCTGGATTCAGGCCATGTTTGGAAATGTGGAGACGGTGTCGTTCTTGCTCGACGCGTATCGGCACGCGCGCGCTATATTTGGTCCTGATGTTCGTGTGGCGCTGGAGCGTGTCGTCGAGCCGGAGGCGCCTGAGCAGTTCACGGATTTTTTCATCATCTCCACGTCACTCGAGCCCAAGGTCGCCGTCGAGCAGCTAGACCGTCTATGCGATGAATGGTGGCGTGAGGAGCGAGATCGTCTTCCGAGTCCGATTTATCCTAGCCTGGAGAGTCATGCAACGTGAATAACGGACCAGTCCCCGAGGGAAACCACGAGTTTGAATGGGTCGATCTTCGCGAGTTGGCCTCGAAGCTGCTGGCTGAAGACGGCGAGGCTGCGCTCCGCACCTCCATTGGTCGCAACTCCGCGACCTGCTGACAAAACAGAACGTGCCGCGGAAACACTGACTTGATAAATCGTCCCCGTGGCGACCGAGCTCGACGCCAGCGTCCGGCGCAGTCGTGCCATCAGGATGTGAGCAGAAGCTCGGGCTTGCCGCTGGCATGGCGCTGGCACGACCAGCGAGTTCGGCTACCCTGCGGCCCCATGGAGGATTAGCCCATGTACGCTGTCGTAGACGTCGATTACCGTCCAGCCCCCGGGGCGCCCGAGCGCGACGAGGCCGTGGCCGCCTGCGTCGAGTTCCGGGCGTGGACGGACGCAGTGCCCGCGGCCGAGCACGTCCGTCGCATCCCGCAGGTCGAGCCCTACGTGCCGGGGCAGTTCTACAAGCGCGAGCTCCCCTGCGTGCTCGCGGTGTTGCGGGACATGACCGAGCCGCTCGAGCTGCTGGTGGTCGATGGCTATGTGTTCCTCGATGGCGACGATCGGCCAGGGCTCGGCGCGCACCTCTACGAGGCGCTCGGCCGCGCGGTGCCGGTGATCGGGGTGGCCAAGAATCGCTTTCGCGCCAACACGGCGGCGATCGAGGTGCTGCGTGGCGACAGCAACCGGCCGCTCTTCGTCACGTCGGTCGGCATCGAGGCTGCCGAGGCTGCCGAGCTGATCGAGCGGATGCACGGCAACTTCCGCTTGCCGACGCTGCTCAAGCGGGTCGATCGGTTGTGCCGAGACGGGCTTCTTTAACCCCCCGCAGGCGTGGTGCACTCAGCCACGCACGG
>CBFGLP010000940.1:0-3636 GCA_965649595.1 uncultured Myxococcales bacterium
GACGTCGTCCTCACCGGCCACGCCATCGAGTGCCGGATCAACGCCGAGGACCCGGCCGACAACTTCAAGCCCGCGCCCGGCAAGATCGTGCGCTGGCACAGCCCCGCGGGCGAGGGCGTGCGCGTCGACACCCACGTCGACAGCGGCTACGAGGTCCCGCCGCACTACGACAGCCTGCTCTGCAAGGTCATCACCGCCGGCGCCACCCGCGACGAGGCCGCCGAGCGCATGATCGCCGCCCTCGGCGAGCTGGTGTGCGAGGGCGTGCCGACCACCGTCCCGCTGCACTTGCAGATCCTCCGCTCCCCGGCCTTCCGCAGCAATCACTACGACACCCGCGCGATCCCCGGCATCTGACGCTCGACCGCGCTCCCAGGAACCTGACCGATGGCACATGTCCCTTTGGTCCCGATCGGCACCCCGCGCGAGCAGGCCGCCGACTCCCGCACCTTCGAAGAGCAGCGCCAGGCGCTCGGCGAGCTCGAGGCGACCCTCGCCTCGCGCCGCGCCGCCGTCCACGCCGGCTGGGGTGACACCTACGTCGCCCGCGTCCACGCCAAGGGCAAGCTGACCGCGCGCGAGCGGGTCGCCCGGCTCATCGACCCCGGCACGCGGACCTTCGAGGTCGGCACCTTCGTCAACGACGGCCTGGTGTTCGGCGACAAGCTGACCTCGCCGGCGGCGGGGGTGGTCACCGCGTTCTGCCGCGTCGAGGGGCGGTGGTGCATGGTCATCGCCAACGACAACACGGTCGCCTCGGGCTCGTGGTGGCCGCGCACGCCGGAGAAGATCGAGCGGGCGCAGACGATGGCGCTGCGGCTGCGCTTGCCGACGATCTACCTCGTCGACTGCTCGGGCCTGTTCTTGCCGGAGCAGTCGAAGAGCTTCCCCGGCGGCACCGGAGCGGGCCACATCTTCAAGATGAACAGCCTGCTGTCGGCCAATGGCGTGCCGCAGCTCGCGGGCGTGTTCGGCGACTGCATCGCCGGCGGCGGCTACATGCCGATCATCAGCGACCGCGTCTACATGACCGAGCAGGCGTACATGGTCATCGCCGGCGCCGCGCTGATCAAGGGCGCCAAGAGCCAGAAGCTGACCAGCCTCGACATCGGCGGCCCCGAGGTGCACGTGCACCTCAGCGGCTGCGCCGACCGGCGCGTGCCCAACGACGAGGTGCTGATCGACTGCCTGCGCCGCGAGGTCCGCAAGCTGCCGAGCTCGGGCGCCGACTTCTACCGCGGCGACGCCGGCGCGATCGACCCGCTGTTCCCCGCGCACGAGCTGTGCGGCCTCATGCCGGTCGACCACCGCGAGGGCTACGACTCGTACCAGGTGCTCGCGCGCCTGTGCGACCAGAGCCTGTTCTGGGAGCTCATGCCCGACGCCGGCGAGGAGATGATCTGCGGCGTCGGCCGGGTCGGCGGGCTTTACGCCGGCTTCATCATCAATCGCCAGGGCCTGGTCGGCGACCCCGAGCACCTCGACAAGCGGCCGGCGGCAATTTTGTATCGCGCGGGGATTGCCAAGATCAGCGCGTTCTCTCGCGCCTGCAACGCCGACGGAATTCCGATCGTGTGGTTGCAAGATATCTCGGGGTTCGACGTCGGCGCCGAAGCCGAGGCGCAGGGGCTGCTCGGATATGGATCGAGCTTGATCTACACCAACAGCACCAATGACGTGCCGATGTTCACTGTGCTTCTGCGCAAGGCCTCGGGCGCAGGATATTATGCGATGGCCGGTTTGCCTTACGATCCGGTCGTACAATTGAGCACGACGATCTCGCGGCTCTCGGTGATGGAAGGGCGCACGCTGGCGATCGCCACCTACAACACCAAGCTCGACGACGACTTCGAGATCATGACCAAAGATCCGAACGAGCGGGCCGAGATCGAAGAGGGCATGCGCAAGGTCGCCGAGCGGATCGAGCAGGACATGGACCCCTACGTGGCGGGTCGGCAGATGGACACCGACGAGATCGTCCGGCTCGGCGAGCTGCGCGGGTGGCTCGAGTGCTTGATCGAGGCGGCGTATCAGAGCACCGGCAGCCGGCGGATCAAGAACCCGCGAATCTGGTCGCTGCACGATTTGGCGGTGATCGGCAGCGGCGTGCGCTGAGGCGCCCTCGGGCGCTACCGAAGCGCCGCGCTTTGGCGCAGGCTCTTGGCCGATGGCGAACGACGCCGAGCCCACCGCTCCGCCGGAAGCGTCAAAGCGCAGGCTGCCCGCCGCCGTCATCGCGCTCGGGCTGACCAGCCTGTTCGCCGACATCGGCTCGGAGATGATCTTCCCGCTGCTGCCGGTGTTCATCGCCTCGCTCGGGGCGGCGCCGGCGTTCCTCGGGCTCGTCGAGGGGCTCGCCAACGCGACCGCGAGCCTGCTCAAGCTCGCCTCCGGCTACGTCGCCGATCGGGCGCCCGCCAAGAAGCCGCTCGTGGTGTTCGGCTACGGCTTAGCAGCGCTCGCGCGTCCGCTGGTCGCGTTGGCGACCGCGCCCTGGCACGTGCTCGCGGTGCGGGTGACCGATCGCGTCGGCAAGGGCATTCGGACGTCGCCGCGCGACGTGCTGATCGCCAATTCGGTCGCCCAGCAGGAGTCGGGCCGCGCGTTCGGCTTCCACCGAGCGATGGACCACGCAGGCGCGGTGGTCGGCCCGTTGATCGCTACGCTGCTGCTCGGCTTGGGGCTGACCATGCGCGAGGTGTTTTGGATCGCGCTCTTGCCAGGGCTGCTCTCGGTCCTCGCGGTGCTGATGGTGCGAGAGCCGAAGGTCGAGCGAGCACCAACGGACGCTCCCCCTTCGGTCGCGGGCGAGCGACTTGGCCCCTCGGTCGCGGGCGAGCGACTTGGCCCCTCGGTCGCGGGCGACCGACCTGGAGGGCCCCGCCAGCAGCTCCCGGGCTCGCTGCGTGGGTACTTCGTCCTCCTGCTGCTCTTCTCGCTCGGCAATTCCTCGGACGCGTTCTTGCTCATGCGGGCAGAAGCTCTGGGCGTCCCGATCGCCTGGTTGCCGGTATTGTGGACCGTCTTTCACGTCTCGAAGCTGGTCAGCTCGTATGTCGGGGGCAGCTGGTCGGATCGACTGCCGCGCCCGAAGCTGATCATGCTCGGGTGGGTCGTCTACGCCACCACCTACCTCGCGTTCGGCATGGCGACCCGGGCTTGGCACGTGTGGGCGCTCTTCATCGTGTACGGCACCTATTATGGCCTGACCGAGCCGGCCGAGAAGGCGCTGATAAAGGACCTCGCGCCGCTGGAGGTCCGCGGCCGTGCGTATGGCTTCTACAATTTCATCATCGGAGTGAGCGCGGTGCCGGCCGGCGTGCTCACTGGGTGGTTGTGGCAGACCTTCAGCCCGATGGTCGCGCTCTCGGTGGGTGCAGGGATCGCCGCGCTGGCCTCGGCTGGGCTCGTGGTGTGGATGCGGCGGAATCCGCAGCGATGAACGTACGCATTTACATCCATCGGGTGCGAGGGCCTAATTTGGGTGCAGGCCAACGCATGGGGAGGGCCCTTTCCCGATCATGAAGAGCGCTCCCTCCTCGAACAGTGGCTCCCCGGGGCGCTGCGCGCGGGCGCGTGAATTGTGGAGACCTGCGCTCGGGCCACAGCCGCGCGCAACGTCCGTCAGGTTCCGCG
>CBFGLP010000941.1:0-4882 GCA_965649595.1 uncultured Myxococcales bacterium
CCCGGGAGTTTTGCCGGGGCGCGGGCGGGGCCCGGGGCGGGGTCCGGGGCCGGGGGGGGGGGGGGGGGGGGGGACGGGGTGCGGGGGTGGGCTCGGATGTCGGGGCATCGGCGACGCCCTCCGCTCCGACGGGGAGCGAGCCTGAGCTTCCACAGCCCGAGAGGCCGATGAAGGGCAAGAAGAGCAAGAACGCGAAGCGGCGAGGCGGAACGAGGCGGTGCGTGCCCATACTCGGAGCAACGCGCCGCGGCGCCTGGTGGGCTTCGTCGGCCCGTCCGCGCCGAAGGACTATGTTGCGGAGCAGAAGCCGTCGACGCAGCCAACCTCGTTCGGTGGCGGCAGGCACAGGCAGATCGCTCCAAAGCAGTTCTTGCCCTGGTACTCGAAGGCGAGCGCGTCGAGCTCGGCCTGGGTCAGCGATTGATTGACCACGTACCAGCAGCCGCCGAGGCCGACGTCACAGTGCCCGAACACGACGTGGCACTCGTCATCGGTCACGCAGGAGAGGTTGCCGGAGTCGGACACGAGCGCCTCGTAGTTGAACTCGATCTCCCCGCAGCTCAGGCCATCGGTGGTCTCGGTGTCAGTGGACTCGGTGGTCTCGGTCTCGCTGGTCTCGGACTCGGTGTCGGTGGTCTCGGTCTCGCTGGTCTCGTCGTCGGTGGTGGTCGACTCGGTCTCGGCGTCGCCGCTCTCGGTCTCGGCGTCGCCGCTCTCGGTCTCGTCGGACGAGCTGGTGTCGCTCTCGTCGGCGTCGTCGGACGACGAGTCGGTGTCGCTCGACTCCTCGCTGGTCGAGCTCTCGGTGTCGCTCTCGCTGCTGGTATCCGCGGCCTCGTCGGTGCCGGGGCCTTCGTCGGAGCAGGCACCGATGAGCAGGAGCGTGAGCGTGATGAAGGACAGGGCGGGCTTGGAGAGTAGGCAGTCCATGGTCGTGCTTCGCGAGCGGGCTTGGACCCGGACCAACCAGGCATCGGTTCCAGCGCTCTAGCGCGACGATAGCGAGACTGCGCTCGCCATGAAACGAATACGAAGACGCGGAGGTGGGGAGCCACCTCCGCGTCGGATCGCTACGTTCGAGCTAGGCTCAGCCAGCCTTGCGACGCGAACGGAAGCCAACCAGCCCGAACACGCCGAACAGCGCGAGCAAGCCGAAGCCCGAGTTGTTGGCTACCGAGCAGCCCTCGGCCTCGTCGTTGGCCCCACCGCTCTCGGCCTGATCTCCGTCTGCCTCGTCGGCGGCTCCCTCGGCTCCGTCATCGGTGCCACCGCCCGAGTCACCGGCAGATTCACCGCCGCTGTCGCCCGAGCCGCCGCCCTCACCTTCGGTGCCCGACTCGCCACCGGTCGCGTCGCCGTCGTCACCGGTGTTCGAGTCACCGCTGTCGCTGGTGCCCGATTCACCGCCCTCGCTCGTCCCCGAGTCGGCCGTGTCGCCGCCTTCGGCCGTGTCGCCGCCCTCGGCCGTGTCGCCTTCACCACCTTCGGCCGTGTCGCCGGTGGTCGCGGTGGTGCCCTCGGTGTCGGAGTCGCCGCTCGTGCTGGTGCCGGGCTCGCCCTCGTCCGTCTCGCCGAGGTTCGAGCAGAACTCGAGCTCGGCCAGGCAGACCTCCATCAGCTCCTCTTGCGTGAAGTTCGACCACTCGTCGTCGCCGGTGCTGCCGGTACCCGAGTCATCGTTGCAAGCGCAGCTCACGAAGTCGGGATCGTTGCCGACGGTGCACTCACCGGAGTCGTTGGAGCACTGGACCTGCGCGGCCTCGGCTGCGCTCGGCATGAGAGCGAACGCGGCGAGCCCGAGGGTCAGGGTAGCGAAGCAAGAAAGAATGCGATGCTTGAGCATGGCCCGAAGGTGCCATCGCGGGCCGGATCGATCACGGGGTTTGTGAGCCCCGCGGTGAGCGCGTGCGCAGGACACGAACAAAATGGTTCGGGTACCCGCCGGTGGGCGGGATCCATGAAGCGGCAGGCGTGCCGCGGACATATGAGCTTCGTCCGAGGCGTGGCGCGGGTGCTCAGTCGTCGTCGGGCTCGCTGGCTGCGGGCTCGCTGGGCAGCGCATCCGGGCTGAGGGGCTCGGCGCTCGTCGCCGGAGGCTCGTTGATGATCGCGAGCGGCCGATTCTCGCTGCTCCACTCGATCTCGAACGTGATCTTGCCCTTGTTACCCTTTTGTTGGGCTTCGACCTCGATCTCGAGCTGGTCCGGCGGCGCGAGGACCAGCACGCGGCCGTCCTGCCGGAACTCGAGGTGGCCCGAGCGGAGGCCACCGACCAAGGCCTCGAAGTACGCGACCGCTTCGGCCCGCGGCATGGTCGCCTCGTAGGCGATCTTCTGCTTGTCCTTCTTCTCGTCTTTCTCTTTCTTCTTCTTGTCCTTCTTCTCGTCCTTGTCCTTCTTCTTGTCCTTCTTCTTCTCGGATTTTTCGTCCTCGTCTTCGTCCTCGTCCTCGTCGCTCGAGACCTCGGTCTCGGTCTCGGTGGCCTGCTCGGCGGGTTGGGTGGTCTCGGTGGTCTCGGCGTTGTTGGTGCTCATGATCGATGTCCCCTGCGGCGGCGGGACCCTGTGCCCCACACCGAGGTTGGTCGACGAGTGTACGCGACTGGAGGGAGGACGAAAGACGTCGATGGTCGAGCGGACGCTCGGGTCCTCGGCTCGGTGTCGCGAGACCGTAACGATGAAAGAGGGAGCGACATCGTCCCTCCCTCTTTCGTCAGCCCAGCAGGGCAGTCCGGCTCAGGAGCGCCGACGCGAGCGCAGACCGAGCAGGCCAAACACGCCGAAGAGCGCCATCAGGCCAAAGCCGGTGTTGTTGGTGACGGAGCAGCCGATCACGTCGTCCCAAGGTCCGTTGCCGTGGCCGTGGCCGTGGCCGTGGCCATGGCCGTGGCCCGAGCCGCCGCCGTCGCCGTCATCGGCGGCCTCTTCACCACCGCTATCAGCCGTGTCGGCCACGGTGTCGCCGGTGTCCTCCGCGGTCGTGCTGGAGCTGGAGAAGGTGTCGGTGGGGTCGCCCGAATCGGTGGTGCTCAAGCTGTCGGTGTCGTCACCGAGGGTGTCGCTGAAGCTGTCGGTGCCGTCGTCGCTACCGTAGGTGGTGCCGCCGACGGTGGTGCCGCCGAAGGTGGTGGAGTCGGAGTCGCCGAACCCGGTGTCTTCGAACCCTTCATCGTCCGTGCCTGTCTCGGGCTCCCACCCGGTCGTCGAGGTGCCCTCGCCGCTGTCTTCCTCCGGGGGGGGCTCGCACAGCGAGAGCATGTCGTTGCAGTACTCCAGCAGCTCTGCCTCGCTCATGCCACCGAGCATGTCGCCGCCTTCACCGACGTCGCCGCCCCACTCACCGCAGTTGCAGGAGGTGAAGTCCCAAGGCGTGTTCTGGACGGTGCACGTCCCGTTGTCGTTGCTGCACTGGACCTCGATGGCCTTCGCCTCGCTCGGAGCGAGCGCAAACATCATCGAGACGAACACCATGGACCCCAACCCGAAACCGATCTGTCGAGTGCGTTTCATGACCCCCTCGTTCCCCGAGCGAGATGGATCGATCGGGTGATTTTGGGTTTTTGCGTGTGATGGAAGTTCGGTCGGGATCGGCGCGAGCGTGATCACGTCTGTCCGTCGCCCCGTGGTGAAACCAGACCCAGCCTCGCGCCCGGGTACCGGAGGCTAGTGACTATGCAGATCGACCTCGGGGTGTAGCGGCTCACCCTCGAGCAGCGCCTCCCACTGGGCTTCGCCGAGCACGTGCACGCGAGCAAACGCAAGCAGGTAGGTGGAGAGCACCGGGACGAGCTCCGTGGTGGGCGTGAAGTCGGGCCCACAGCCGTCCATGAGATTGTCGGGCTGGATCGCGGCGAGCAGCTCGGGATCGACGACATCGCACACGGTGATGAACGAGTAGTGGGCGCCGAAGGGCAAGTCGACCCACACGTCGTCGGGGTTGTCGAGCCCATCCCAGGTCGGCTGAGCCTCGGTCGCGTCGGGTGTGGTGATGTCGAGCTTGCCGCTCTGCAGCATCGTGGCCACGCTCAGGCCGGCGAATTCGCCCGCGGCGAAGCTGGCGACCAGCCCGGGCGCCTGCGGAGCGATCGCGTCGATCCGCGGATCCCCAAACCCCGCGGCGAAGGCTTCGGCGACGTCGGGCTGCTCGAGGTAGGCGCAATCGCTGGGCTCGCACGAGTCGAGGAATGACTGGTAGTCGAGCTTGGCTCCGCCGACCTCGAGGGTCGTGAAGGCACCGAAGCTGTGCCCGAACATGAAAACCGAGTCGAGGTTGGTCGCCTGCGCGACGCTCTCGCCCGCGAAGCCGCCCTCGGCCTCGTCGAGCACCGCCGAGATGTCGTGGGGTCGATTGACGGCGACCTCGACGATCGGATCCGAGCTGTTGCCGATCGCGTCGAGGGTCGTGTTGCCGGTATGACCCGGAGAGAGCACGATCCAGCCGTGCGAGGCGAAGTGCTCGGCGTAGGGGTACGCGAGCAAGCCTTCGCCACCCGAGCCGTGCGAATAGACCGCGACGGGGAACGGGCCGGCCGCCGAGACCTCGGGCCCGTCGAGGGCCAGCGGGGCGGGGAACTGCACGATGCCGGCCACGGCGTAGGTCGCTTGCGGTGCGCCCGAGCCCTCGACCGCCGGGTACCAGGCCAGCACGGGGATCACCCGCTCTTCCATTGTGCCGGGTGGGATGTAGCTGAGCTCGAGCTCGAGGTACCCGACCTCGAAGGGGCCAGGCGCCGAGAGCTCGGCGATCAGCTCCTCGCGGCTCGGCGGGTCGCCGGTCTCGTCGCTGGTCGTGTCGTCGCTGGTCGTGTCGTCGCCGGTCGTATCGTCGCCGGTCGTATCGTCGCCGGTCGTCTCACTCTCGGCTTCGGCGACCTCGTCGTCGC
>CBFGLP010000942.1:0-6308 GCA_965649595.1 uncultured Myxococcales bacterium
CTCCAGCGTGCGACCATCCTCGCGCTGATGGCCGCGCCCCGCGAGCGAGACCCCGCCAGCGACCCGCCCCGGCGCATCGCGTTCGTGATCACCCGCAGCGACTCGATCGGCGGCGCGCAGATCCACGTGTTCGAGCTAGCCCGCGCGCTGCGAGCCGCGGGTCATGGCGTGGTCGTGATCGTTGGCGGAGAGGGCCCCTTCGTCGACAAGCTGCGCGCCGCCGAGGTGCCGGTCTGGCCGATCCCCGAGCTGCTGCGCGCGATCGATCCCCGCGATGATCTGCGCTCGGTCGCCAAGCTGCGGGTCGCCATCCAGGCCTTCCAGCCAGATCTGATCAGCACCCACTCGAGCAAGGCTGGATGGTTCGGCCGGATCGTCGGCAAGAGCCTCGGCGTGCCCGTGCTGGTCACCGCGCACGGCTGGTGGCTCGACTTCGGCAAGCTCTCGGCGTTTCAGCGGGTCGCCAAGCTGGCCGAGCGCTCTACGGCGCCGCTGGCCGACATGATCCTGTGCGTGTCCGAACACGATCGCCAGATCGCGCTTCACCATCGGATCACGAGCCCCGACAAGCTCGCGGTCGTCCACAACGCGCTGCCCGAGCTGGATCCGAGCGCGGACCCGGGGCTCGCCGATCCAGCCAAGCAGCCGCCGCACCTCGTGATGGTCGCGCGCTACGAGGCGCCCAAGGACCACCTCACCGCCGTGGCTGCGCTCGCGCGCCTGCGCGAGCGCGCGTGGACCTGCGAGCTCATCGGTGACGGGCCCCTGCGACCCCAGGTCGAGCGAGCGATCGCCGAGCAGCGCCTCGGTGATCGCATCGCGCTGCTCGGCACCCGCGACGACGTGCCCGAGCGCCTCGCTCGGGCGCAGGTGTTCTTGCTCAGCACCCGCCGCGAGGGCTTTCCGATCTCCGTGCTCGAGGCGATGCGGGCGGGCCTGCCGGTGGTCTCGAGCGACGTCGGGGGCATCGGCGAGGCCGTGCTCGCGGGCGAGACCGGGGCCTTGTTCGAGGCCGGCTCCGTCGACTCGCTCGTCGCTGGCTTGGATCCGCTGCTGGCCGACCCGGACCTTCGCGCGCGCATGGGCGCCGCCGGCCGGGCTCGCTTCGAGCGAGAGTTCGGCTTTGCGACCCACCTGCGCCGGATCTGGGCCGTATACGCGGATCTGATCGAGCGCCACCGCTGAGTCGGTCAGATCGTCTTGAGGTACTCGAGCAGCGCGTCGCGCTGCTCGTCGCTCAAGAGATCGCCGAAGGTGTGCCCGCCCTTGCCGTGCGCGACGATCGTGGTGTCGTAGATGTGCTTGCGCTCGTCGATCGGCGCGTCGTCTTGTCCGTAGGGGAGCTCGAGCCACGGCCAACCGAGCGCGTCTTGGTCGTAGTTGGTGCTCTCGTAGTCGACCCGCTTCCAGTAGGCTGGCCGCTTGCTCGAGTCGAGCACCAGCTCGAGCGTCGGCACCGAGCCGTTGTGCAGGAAGGGCGCGGTCGCCCAGATGCCGTCGAGCGGCGGCGCGGTGTAGCCGACGAAGGGCTCGCTGGTCTCGAGCTGAGTGACGGTGCCGTACCAGGACTCGTTGAACCAATCGACCAGCACGCCGAGGTCGCCAGCCGCGTACTCGCCGAGCACCGGATCGGTGTTCACGACCTCGAGCGGGACCAGCAGGTTGGGGAACGTCTCCGCCTCCGGATCTTCGTCGTAGGTGCCGTGGCAGCCCGCGCACGTGCACTCGAAGATCTGTTTGCCTTCGGCCGCCCGCGCCTCGTCGATCGGCCACGGATACGCGGGAGGCTCGAGGCTGGCCAGGTACGCCTCGATGTCCTCGAAGTAGCCGAGCATCTCGGCCCCCTGCGCCGCCGAGTCCACGCAGAGCGACGACGCGAACATCATCGTGCCGCGGTGATCACCGCGCGACATGCCATTGTAAAAGTGCCCAGCCTTCTTCCTGACTCGCCACCAAGGAGGAGTGTCGACCGGCACCATCAGCGGCTCGACCGGGATCAGCTGCTCGTCGGACCACGCCAGCGTGTAGGGGTTGCGGTGGCTGGCGAGCAAGACCGCGACCACGTCGGCCGGGTTGGTCCCGACCGTGTGGGTCTGAATGTAGGGACCGAGCGCTTCGTAGCGACCGCGAAACTTGTTGATCTCCTTGGCCCCGTCGGTCAGCTCGGGCAGGACCGGCAGCACGCCGAGCAATGAGCCGAGATCCTGGGTGAAGTCGGCGTCGTGGCGACCGAGCCCGATGACCAGCTCGCCGTTGAGCTCGCCCGCGTGGCAGGTCAGGCAGTTCATGGCCGCGAGCTCGGTGCCACCCTCGGACACGACGAGGTTCCAGTTGTAGGGCAGGTTCGCGGCCTTGCCCTCGCGCCAAGCCAGGGTCTCGCCGTCGGCGTAGGTGCCCAAGAACCCCTTGCCGAGCTGGAAGAGATCGTAAGGGACTCCGCAGCTGACGTAGTCCTCGTGCACGAGCGCCCACAGGCCTAGCTCGGGATCGCCGGTCGAGGGCGGCGGCCCTGGGATCGAATAGCCGAAGTCCCAAGGGCCCGGAGCCTCGGTGCAGTCGGGCTCGCCGGTCTCGCTGCTGGTGTCGGTAGTGGGGTCGGTCTCGGTCTCGCTCTCGGTCTCGCTCTCGGTCTCGCTCTCGCCTTCGCTGGTGGTGTCGCCGACGTCGTCGGCGTTGGTCTCGGTCGGGTTGTCCGGCGGGTCGGAGCAGGCCGACGCGAGGAGCACGACGCCGAGACCAAGGAAGGCAGAGCCGCGGAGCTGGGCCATGACGTGAACGGTATCCGATGCTCGGCCACGGATCCGCGTGATGCTCTTGGCGGGCAAAAACGACGAATCACTCGGCCTCGGGCTTCGAGCTGGTCGCCTCCGCCTGCTCGGCCATGTCCAGCACGACCTTACCGGCCTTGCCGACCAAGCCGTTGACCCACCGAACCGCCGCGTAGCTGCTCGTGACCACCGAGTCGTGCAGCACGTGCACGACCTTCGTTGGTCCAGCAATCCCCGGCACCTGCTCGAGGATCGCGAAGGGCCGCCGCGCCGTCTCCAAGTGCACGCGCTCGACCGCACGCGAGCCGTGCTCGACCGCGTCGTGGATCAGCGCCTCGAGCCCTCGCCACTTTCGCCAGTTCGCCGACTTTTCATCGCTCATCCGCACCGCTCCTTCAGCCAGCTCCGCATGCGCAGATAAACCTCGGGCCGCCGGGCCAGCTCGAGGTGATCGAGCCCCGGGAACACCTCCACGCTCGGGCCCTCGGTCTCGCCGCCGTCGGTCGCCGAGCTGACCGGCACCAGCGCGTCGCCGAACAACGCTGCCAACCATGGGTCGTGGGCGATCGTCCCGGCGATCAGCAGGTGATCGATCGTCGGCAGGAGCGGGACCGGATGCCGAGCGTCGCGCAGCGAGAGCCGCTTGCTCGAGCGCAGCCGGTCTTCATGGCGAAGGTCCGCGTCACCGAGATCCTTGACGCCCTCGCTGCGCAGGTTGGCCAGATCGGCGGCCAGTCGCGTGTAGGGGTCGTCGACGCGCTGCATCAGCCTGGCGAGGATCCGCCCAGCCCGCTCGAGCGGCGCCCCTCGATGCGGGGTCCCGACATAGACGCTGCGCCGAACCTTGCGGAGCCAAGCCTGATCATTACCTGCAACGTGGCAAGCGCTGCGAACGACCAGCCCGCCCATGCTGTAGCCGAGCAGCAGGAGCTCCTCGATCTCGACTGGCCAGCTCGCCAACAAGCGCTCGAGCAAGCGCGCGAGCGCGGCCCCGTTGTCGGCGATCGCCAAGCCAGTGTTGTAGCGCAGGTAGAGCGGCGAGTAGTCGAGGTCGCGGGCGAGCAGCGAGCCGTAGTCCCAGCCCTCGCGGTGGCGCCAGATCGACTCGGTGCACATCAGCCCGTGCACGAGCACGACCACTCGCCGGCGCGCCGAGGGGAACCGAACCCCCAACAGCTCGCGCTCGAGCACGAGCGGCTCGCCCTGCTCGAACAGCGCCATCTCGGTCGCGAGCCCGTTGTCACTGCGGACGAGGTAGTCCCCGATCGCTCCGTTGAGCACAGCGAGCGTGTCGTCGAGAGCTCGACCCATGGCAGGCACCTGGCCGAGCGCAGCTCGGCTCACCCACCATGCTGCCCACGCTCGACGACCTTCGCAATCGCAGCGCGCAAGCGCTGGAGCGTGAAGGGCTTTTGCAGGAACTCCGTGCCATCGACCTGCTCGCGCAGAAACCCGCTCATCAAGATCACCCGGCCACGGAGCCAGGGGTAGCGCGCCTCGACCTCGGTCCGGAGTCGCTCGCCGTCCATGCCCGGCAGCCGCACGTCCGAGATCACCAGCTCGAAGCGGTCCTCCGCCAGCGCGCGCAAGGCCTGCTCGGCGCTCTCGACCTCGACCGACACGTGGCCCGACGCGGCGAGCAGACGCGAGAGGCTGCGACGCAGCGAGGGCTCGTCGTCGACGCAGAGGATCTTCAGCGCCGTAGCCTCGCGCTCGGGCCCCGGCTGCCCCCCGACCGGCTCGCCCGAGCTCGCCTCGCTCGCACGAGGCTCGGCGATCGGCAGCTCGAGCTCGAAGCTCGCCCCGCCGCCTGGCTGGTTGAAGGCGCGGATGCTCCCGCCGTTCTCTTGCAGTAGGCCCCAGCTGATCGAGAGCCCGAGGCCCATGCCGACTTGGCGACCCGTCGTGACGAAGGGCGTGAACACGTGCTCGAGCAGCTCGGGCGGAATACCGGGCCCGCTGTCGGTGAACCGGACGACCACGCGCTCGCGCGCCGGCTCGGCGGAGATCTCGAGCCGGCCGCCTCCCTTCATCGCTCGCGCTGCGTTGGTCAGCAGGTTCACGACAACCTGCTCGAGCTGGTGACGGTCGGCGATCACTGCGATCTCGTCGGGCTCGATGCTGGTGAACACGCGGACGCCTGCCAAGGCCGGGCCTGCGATCCGCCGGGCGCTGCGGATCAGCTCCTGCAAGCCGACCCGCTGTCGCTCGGGTGGCCGCGGCGTGGCGAAGGTGTGCAGGTTGGCGACGATCCGAGCGATGCGATCTCCGTGCCCGATCAGCTCGTCGACCTGCTCGCGCTGAGCTCCGCCGACCTGCTCGCGCAGGTCGGCGAGCCCGAGCTGCAGCACGGCCAAGGGGTTGTTGATCTCGTGGGCGACGCCGGCCGCGAGGTGGCCGATCGCGGCGAGCCGCCGCGCGTGCTGCAGCTCGTGGCTCAGCTCGACCCGCGCCGTCACGTCGCGTAGCAACACCTGGGTCTGGTCCAGCTCGGGCACCCGCGCGACATCGACATCGACCACGCGTCCGCCGAGCAGCCCGAGCTCGTGCGCCTCCCCCTCGCAGCGCGCGAGCAGCTCCGCGACGACCGGCTTGGCCGGCGGCGCGAACGAGTCGACCAGCCCGCTGCCAACCAGCTTTCGCTCACCACCGAGCAGCTGCTCGGCGAGCGCGTTTGCGCGGGTGATCCGGCCCTCGCTGTCGATCGTGAACGCCAGGTTCGGGCTGTGATCGAAGAGCGCCCGATAGCGGGCCTCGGACTCGGCCAGCGCGCGAGTCCGTCGATCGATCGTGTTCTCGAGCGTGGCGATCGCCTTGTGGGCCGGGTTCGCGCCGAGATCCAGCTGTGCAGCGCTCCGCTCGAGTCGACGCTGCAGCGCCGCGATCACCTCTCGAGCTGCGCGTAGCTCTTCTTCGATATCAGTCATGCCCCTGTCCGAACACCAGCCCGGTCAGCGTGTGATTGAGGTGGACGGCCCGGAACTGCTCGCCGTAGGTCGTGAAACCAGCCCCACGGATCGGCAGCATCGCCCGCGCGAGCTCGGCGACCCGCCCCTGCGTGCTCGCTTCCCAGATACGCCCGCCGCAGTTGAAGAGCAACAGCCCCTCGGGATGCTCGTCGGCGGCCAGCGCCGCCGCGAGGCCGCGACGCGTCTCCTCGACCACGTCGCCGGCGCGCATCATGTAGATCACCGTCCCCTCCTCGAGCGGGCCGGCGAGCAGCAGATCGTCCCCGATCACGCTCATCACGGAGCGCATGAAAATCGTCGGCCCCGACACGAACCCAAACACGACCGGGTTGGCCTTCAGCGTCGCGACTGGATCATTTCGCAACTCGGCCTCGTCGAAGCCAGCGGCGCGCGCCAGCACCCCGAGGGCTGGATAGCCATCGATGCGCGAGACCAAGCGCCGCGTGGGCTCGGCTTCGGTCACGACCATCGGCTTGCCCGCGCGGACGTAGTGATGCAGGTGGAAGGCATGAAATGGCATGTTGGGCTCGATCAGCAGCAGCGCCCCGCCGCCGCGACGAGCCCGTTCACC
>CBFGLP010000943.1:0-5309 GCA_965649595.1 uncultured Myxococcales bacterium
CGCAGTGGCCATCGATCGCTCCGATCACCAGCTTGGGCGTGTGCTCGAGCCGCAGCAGCGTCTCGTTGGCGTGCAGGCAGAAGTTGTACTTGAAGTAGGGGTCGGCGCCCTCGAGCATCGCGATGTCGGCTCCGGCGCAGAAGAACTTCTCGCCGGCGCCGCGCAGGACCAACACGTGAACCTGTGGATCGAAGCGGGCCTCGAGGATCGCCGCGTCCAGCTCGCGCATCATCTCGTGCGAGTAGCAGTTGGCGGGTGGGTTGCTGAGGGTCAGCGTGGCGACTCCGTCGGCGGTCGCGTACTCGACGAGGGACATGCCGCGAGCATACACTCGCGCCGCGATGAGCGGGCAGGCAGACCAGGCGCGCGAGCCAACCCGAGCCCCGCGCGGACCCGGCGTGCACGTGTTCGAGTACGCGGTTCGGTTCGGCGACTGTGATCCCGCCGGCATCGTCTACTTCCCGCGCTACTTCGATCTCTTCCATCAGGCGATGGAGACCTGGTTCCCTGCCGAGCTCGGGTTCGGCTACGACGAGTTCGTGCGCGGGCGAAAGCTCGGGTTCCCGGCCGTGCACAGCGAGGCCGACTTCGTCCGCCCGAGCCGCTTCGGTGACGTGATCGAGATCGCCATGCGCGTGACCAGGCTCGGCAACAGCTCGATCGGGTTCGCCTACCAGGTCTGGGGCGTGGGCGGGCTGCGGGCGAGCGGGGCGAGCGTGTGCGTGGTGATGGATCTCGATCCGCTCAGCCCCTTGCACGGGACGGCGGTGCAGATGCCCGCCGATCTGCGCGCGCGGATCGAAGCGTTCGGCGTCGGGCCGGAGCCGGCCACAGACTAGATCGTTACAACTTGGTTGCAGGCGCCGATTTGCTTGTGCCGAGGGCTCGCCCGGATTATCCCGAGCCCTGGACCTCATGACGCGCCTCGCTCCCACCTTCGCTCGCGGCCTCGCAGCGGCGCTCCTCTTGGCTGGCTCGTCGCAGACCCTCGCCTGCACGAAGATCACGACCGTGGCGTTGGAGGAGCCGATTCAGATCCAGGCCCAGCCTCCGGCCCCGCCGCTCGCCGATCTTCCGGCGGTCCCGCAGCCAGCTCCTCCGCCGCCACGCGTGACCCTCGATGGCGACCTGGTCAGGCTCGACGAGGCGCTGACCTTCGATGCCGAGGGCAAGCTGGCGAGCGAGCACCAAGACATACTCGCGGAGCTCGGCAAGTGGCTCGCCGAGCACCCCGAGGTGGTCGAGCTGACCGTCGAGGTGCAGAGCGGCGGCGAGGGCTCGCGGCGGACCCAGCAAAAGCGCAGCAAGGCGATGGCCACCCAGATCGTCGACGCGCTGGTCGGGCAGGGCGTCGCGGCCGAGCGCCTGGTCGCCGGGGGCCTCGGCAAATCCGACGACGAGCAGATCCACGTGACGCTGCGGATCAGCAAGCGCGCCGCACAGAGCGAAGCGGTCGTTCCGGTCGAGGGCGAGGGCTGAAGCGATGGCAAACCACGATCTCATCTCCCTCCTGTCGCGCCTCGTCGCTCCGACGCTGGTATTGGCGCTGTCCGGCTGCATGATGTGGATGCGCGATCCCGAGTTCTACGCGACGGAGATCAACGAGATGCTCGAGGCGCGCAACGACGCGGTCGCGGCCTGCTACGACCGCTTCCTCGCCGAGCAAGACGCCAAGGCCCGCGGTGCTCTGGTCGTCGAGTTCGACGTGTTGAAGTCCAGCGGCGAGCTGACCAACATCGAGGTCGACGCCGAGAAGAGCACGGTGCCCGACGCCCTCGCGGCCTGTGTGACCGACGAGATGGCGCAGATGCGCTTCGAGCCGGCCGACGCAAAGACCGCGCACGCGACCGCGAGCTGGGAGTTCGTGCTCGGGTCGCGCAAGCGGCCGCCACCCGATCCCTTCGCGGGTGTGCAAGCGGCGGTCTTGGCCTGCTACACGACCCACCTCGAGAAGGTCGATCGTGAAGCGCAGGGCGATCTGGTGATCGACTACGCCTTCGACCTCGACAGCGGCGCCATCGAGCGGCTGGTCGTCGTCGAGGAGTCGACCACCGCGCCCAAGCCCGTGGTCGAGTGTGCGACCCCGGTCCTGAGCTCGGCTCGCGTCGAGCCCGAGCAGCTCGACGAGCGCAACGCCGCTGGTCGCCGCAGCTTCGCGTTGCGCTTCGAGCCCTACCAGCAAGCGGGCTGAGGTCCGGGGTCTCACGCATCCCGCTGCACTTGATCAGCCCCGCTGATCAGCGCAGGATCCAGCCGACCAGCGCGACCTCGTAGTCGTAGGGCAGCGCGCCGCTGCCCCGATTGACGCCACCCGATACGATAGTTGCGCGGACCGGGAGCACCCCCTCGACCGGGTTGTTGGCGTAGATCGCCGTCACCCGATTCACGGTCGAGCCGATCACCGCGCCGGCTCCGGGGATGTCGAGATAGATCCAGTTGTGCGCGGTCAATAGCCCCGATCCGCTCCCATCCTTGACCGTCAGCCGGAGGCGGAGCAGGCCGCCGCACACGCCCATCGGGGCAGTGGAAAAATCGTCGAGCGGCGAGCCGAGCACGGCCGACAAGTTGGTGATGTCGATCGGACCCCACAGCGAGTTGGCATAGATGTTGGTCGCCGAGGCGATAGTGATCGGCGCCTGCAGCATCTCGATTCGCTCGCCGTATTGCGTCGAATCGACCGCGTAGCGCCCGGCGACCGCCCAGACCTCGTCGATCAAGCACTCGCCGGTGCCCGCGACGTTGTCGGGCAGGATGTAGAGCTGACCCACCTGGCTGCCGGGATCACGCCGCACGGTCACCTGTAGCTCGCGCCAGGTCGAGTCGGCCGGGCGTGGATCCGGGCGCTGCGCCAGGTTGGAGCCCGAGGCCGCGGTCACCGAGAAGCCGGTCCCCGAGATGACCTTGTAGCGGACGCCCATCGTGACCCATTCGACGGAGGGGTCGGACACCGCGAAGATGTTGGCGATGTAGGAATTGGTCGCGTTCGCGGTCGCACGGATCGATCGTACGCCGGTCACGAAGTCGCCGGTTTCTTCAGCGATCGTCAATCCATTGACGATCGACCAATCCGGAATGTAGCTGGCATTGTAGTAGCCAAATCCTCCGTTGCGGATCAGGTTGCGCTTAGCGACCGCCGGACCGGCGACCAGGGCCCCAAATGGCGCCCCGCTCGGCATGTCCCAGTCATGCCCGGCCTCGGCTTGCAGCTCGGCGTAGCCCCGATTCGCGGACAGCGTGTTGCCGAGCCCCTGGACGAGGTTGGCGCTGCTGGCCGCGGTCGAGTTGTCGACGACCACGTCATAGGCCGAGCCCTGTACTGTGGTCACCGGGTTGGGCCCGGTCTCGAGGTAGTTGGCCTGGATCAACGCGCGCAGCGAATTCTGGGCGCCCGAGCGGATCCGCAGGCAGACGTCGGCGGCCTCGATGGTGTTGCTCAGCAGCGTCAACCCCTGCGAGTCGACGACATCGACCCCCACGCCCTCGTTGTTTGCTCCCCACGAATAGAACACCCGCGAGCCGAACACCAAAGTGTTGTTGCAGTTCGCCAGCGCGCGGATCCCCGTCGTGCAGCGATTGACCAGCACCTGCGGGCCGACCACGTTGTAGGCGCTGTAGACCGTCAGGCTGCCATCCGAGAGATCGATGCCCCGGGCGAAGTCCCAGATCTCGACGTTGCGGACCGTGACGAACAGCGCCCCGACCATCGAGATGCAGGTGCCCGTCCGATTGGCGATCACCTCGCCGCCTTGGCCGTTGAAGCGCAGCTCGGCCAGCTCGGCCCGCGTGATGCCGGTCGCGAAGCTCCACAGCGGCGACGCGCCGCTGGATTGCGTGATGAATGTCGACGACGCCCCCGCCCCGCGCACGACCACCGTGGCGGGGTGTGAGATGGTCTGCGAGACCAGGTAATTGCCGGGGGGGAATACCACGGTCTTGATCGAGCCGAGCTCCGCGGCGTCGAGCGCATCTTGAATCGCGCTCGTATCGTCGGTGACTCCATCTCCGACCGCGCCGAAGTCACGCACGCTCAGCACCATCTCGGAGTAGAGCCCGAGGTGGGACGTGGTCCCCGCGTCATTGGTGAACGCCAGGGTATTGGGGGCATCGTCGCGGACCCAGAGCTTGCCCGTGCCAGCGGCCGGGGCTCCGCCCGGCACCGCCGCATTTTCGGTCAAGGTGACGCTATCACCGCTCGATACGACAATATCTTTCCCGCCCGTCGTATTTCCAGCGACGAGCACATCGTTGAGAGTTGCCATTCGGCCAAGGTAGCAGCGTCGGCGAATCGGCAATGTCGAATGCACGAATTCGAGCAGACGAGCAGCCTGGCGATAACGAGCGGGCGAACGACGCAGAGATGCGCCCGAGAGGCCAACACGATTGTGGGCACGACGGCTCGCCGCTCGGACGGCTCGCCGCGTGCCTAGTTGCTGGTTTGCGTCTGGCTGGCCGCCAGTGCGGCCCTACTCTTTGCCAGCCCGGAGCACCTGAATCAGCGCTAGATCGATCTGCCGGCGCGGCACCGATGCGTCGACCACCTCGACGATTACCCGATCGCCAATCGTGATCGTGTACCCGGTCCGCTCGCCAACCATCCGGACGCCGGTGTCGTCGCGATAGAACGCCTCCTTGCGCTCCTTCTCGAGGTCGCCGGTCTTCACCATTCCATCGACGAAGGGATCATCGATTTGCACGAAGATCCCGAACTGCGACAGCCCCGACACCGATCCCTCGAGCCGGTCACCGATCCGGTCGCGCATGTGCAGCGCCGCGAACAGGTTCTGGGTCTCGCGCTCGGCCCCGCTGATCTCGCGCTCGCGCTCGCTCGAGCGGACCGCCTCCTCGTGGCTCTCGACCGGCCGCGGCATACGAGGCACGAATTCCCGCGGGCCACAGTCCCCGCCGGTCCGCCCGAGCCACGCCTTCATCACGCGGTGCGAGATCAGGTCCGGATAGCGACGAATCGGGCTGGTGAAGTGCACATATGCCCGCGACGCCAACGCGAAGTGGCCGACGTTCTCGGTCGAGTACTGCGCCTGGGCCATCGCGCGCAGCATCAGCATGTGCAGCGCGGGCGCCCAGCTCTTGCCCTGCAGGCGCGAGAGGAACTTCTGCACGCCGCGTGGGTGCTGGAGCTTCTCGGGATCCGCCTTGGTGCCGAGCTCGAACGCCGCGTGGGTCAGCTGGGCCAGCTTCTCCTCGCTGGGCTTGTCGTGCACGCGGAACACGACCGGCAATTGATGGGCGACCGCCAGCTCGCCGACGGCTTCGTTGGCGGCGATCATCAGCTCCTCGATCAGGTTGTAGGC
>CBFGLP010000944.1:0-4976 GCA_965649595.1 uncultured Myxococcales bacterium
AGGTCGCCGAGCTCGGCATCGCCTGCGAGGCTTGCCACGGCCCCGGTCAGGCCCACGTCGACGCGCAGGCGAACCCGCTGCGTCGCTACCTCACCCACGTGCTCGACGCGGACACGCCGGAGATCGTCCAACCCGGCCAGCTCGACGCGTCGCGCAGCTCGGAGGTCTGCGGGCAATGTCACTCGGCCAGCGTATTCGCCGACCACGCGGCCTGGCTCGGCCGCGGCAGCGACTACCGAGCCGGGGCCGCGCTGCACGAATTGACCCGCGTGGTCCGTCACCCATTGCGGGCCGACCAGCCGTGGATCGATGCTTTGCTCGATGAGAACCCCGACTATCTGTCCGGGCGCTTTTGGGGTGATGGCATGATTCGCGTCTCGGGCCGCGAATATAACGGCATCATCGAATCGCCCTGCGCCGCCGATGACGAGCTCGGGTGCCTGAGCTGCCATGAAATGCACGGTGATTCGCCAAATGATCAGCTGCGGGACATCGCACGATTCGACGACGATCGTCAGTGCACGCAATGTCACGATCACTTTAGCGACCCGGACGAGCTGACCACACATACGCGTCACACGCTCGATTCGAGCGGCTCGCGCTGCGTCAATTGCCATATGCCCCATACGGTCTACGGCTTGACCAAGGCGATCCGCTCGCACCAAGTCTCGACCCCGACCATCGACGAGACGGTCAACCTCGGGCGGCCCAACGCCTGCAACGCCTGCCACCTCGATCGCGGCTTGGCCTGGACCGCCGAAGCGCTGGCGCGCGATTGGGGCGTCGAGCCCGGACCGACGGATATCGAGTCCGAGCGGGCGGCCGCGGTCGATTGGCTGGTTCGCGGTGACGCGGGTCAGCGAGCGCTCGCGGCCTGGGCGTTCGGCTGGGCGCCCGCGCAGGCGGCCTCGGGCACCGACTGGATGGCGCCGCTGCTGATCCGGGCGCTCGCCGACGAGTATGCGGCGGTCCGTTGGGTTGCGCTGCGGAGCCTGCGGACGCTGCCCAATTACTCGGACGTAGACTGGGCCCTCGCCGCTGTGCCGATCGATCCGGCCACGCTCGCCGAGCTCGAGTCGCGTTGGTCCGGCGCAAACCGACACGACCCTGCCCTCTACATGGCCCCCCTGGCCAGCGAAGCGGCGACTCGGACCAGTGGCTTCGACGCGCAGGCGTGGCAGCGCGACCACGATCACCGCGACACGCGGGCCGTCGATCTGCAAGAGTGATCCCCATGAGCGACGCGAAGCTCTCGACCCTACACCGGCGCTGGGGATGGGGCTGCCTGGCCCTGTTCGCGCTCGCCGGGCTGCTGCTCGAGTCGGCCCACGGCTTCAAGCTCGCGGCGTTCGTCGATCACGAGACGCGCAGGACGATGTGGCGGCTGGCCCACGCGCACGGAGCCTTGCTGGGGCTGATCCACCTCGCGCTCGCCAGCCAGCTCGGCGATCGGTCAGGCACCGGCGAGCGGATGCGCGGCGTCGGGCGGGTCTCGGCGGCGCTTCGGGTGGCGACGATCTGCCTGCCAGGTGGGTTCGCGCTCGGGGGCGCGTGGTTCTACGAGGGCGACCCGGGCCTCGGCATCGCCCTCGTTCCGCTCGGGGCCGTCGCGTTGATCTACGCGTGCCTGCACCTCGCGTGGGCGAGCGGCAGCCCGAGCTGACGCTGCTATCCCCGACGCAGCCAGCTCCATGCCGCATGCTCCACCCGCGCCAGCTCACCGGCCAGCGGCTTGCCAAACTTAGTGTACCAAATACACTCTCCGGCCCGGACCGAGGACTCGTCATGCAGCTCTCGCTCGATAGCAAGCACCGCCCGCTCGCCAAGCTCCAGACCGTCCACCCGGGCGCGACGATCCTCGATCTCACCTCCAGGGCCGCCGCACCCTGGGTTCGCTTCTCACCCTTCTATCCGCACGGGGATCTGCCGGTCCCGTTCAGCCCCGGGGTGACCGCGGCCAGCGTGGAGGGCATCTGGCAGGGCCTCAAGGTGTTCGAGCAGGCCGACGTCGATCCCAGCAAGTTCGCGATCACCGACATGCGCGGGCTCAAGCGCACGGTCAGGCGCTTCGGCAATTGCCTCGGCCACCGCGAGGGCGTCACGGGCACGGCGTTGCTCAGCTACCTCGAGGCCCGCCGTCGCATCTACCTGCCCGTCTACACCCACGTCCTGCGCGAGCGACTGAGCGCCGAGCTCGACGAGCTGCGTGCGCTGGCCGAGCGTGGACCCTTGGTGCTGCTCGACTTCGAGACCAACGCCGACATCGACGACCCGCGCAAGCCGCTCTCGCATGCGGCCCTGGTGATCGCCTGGCTGCGCGGCGAGCTGAGCTGAATCATCTGCCCTTCGTCGCGAATCGAGCGCCCGTGTCATCGCGACGCGAGCGCTCGACCCCATCTGCAAAATGCGTCATCGCTGGATCACGCGGCACCTCGCCGCGCTCGTGCCCCCGCGCCGCGAGTCCGAGCGAGGCGCAGGCACGGGCTCGCACGCTGCCTAGGCTCGCCAGTATGGATCCCGCTACCACGACTCCTCAGTACGAACCTCGACGCGGCAGCTGGATGGCCGACTACGCCGCTGGCTTCGGCATGGGCGTGCTCGCTGGCCTGATCGCCGCGGCCATCACCGGTGCCAGCGTCGAAGACGGCTTCTCCCGACCCGAGGCGCTGGCGTTGGCCTGGGTGATCGCCTGGCCGATCGGCTCGATCGTCGGCGTGTGGTTGGTCGCGCGCCCACGCACCGGCGCCAGCTTGGCCTGGGCGGCCCTGCTCACGGTCGTCGGCTGCGGCGTGCTGCTGCTGCCCTTCTGGCTGCGCTCCGACTCCGAGACCTTGCGGGCCGTGTGCGGCATCGCGGCCCTGCTGCTCGCACCAGCGCTCGCGCGCTGGGGCATCGACATTCAGCGCCGACGCACCCGCGAGCGCTTCACCGAGCGGGTCATCGAATCGCCGGCCGTCTGAGCGCGGCGCGCAATCTGCTTGGCTGGCCCCACGTCCGGGCGATAAGCTCGGGGCGGTGGTAGATCCCGCCCACACTGCCTCGGGTTCCCTGCTCGACCGACGCTTGCAGGGCCCAGGCAGCGTGGCCCGGATCGAGAGCCACGAGCTGCGCCAGCTCGCCAGCGAGACCGGCCTCGACGAAGAGGCGCTGCTGCTAGCGCTGGTCGCTTGGGCGCGCCGCTGGGCTCGCCCGCTGGTGTCCCACTTCCAAGTCGGCGCGCTCGCGCTCGGCGGGTCTGGTCGGCTCTACTTCGGCGCCAACATCGAGTGGCTAGGCCTGCCGCTCAACGAGACCGTGCACGCCGAGCAGGCGGCGATCCTCCACGCCTGGGTTGGTGGCGAGACCGAGCTGCGAGCCGTGGTCGCCTCCTCGGCGCCTTGCGGGCTCTGTCGGCAATTCATGCTCGAGCTGCCCGAGCCTCGCCCCCGCGTGCTCGCGCTCGGACACCCGCTCGACTCGCTCGACGCGTACCTGCCCTCCCACTTTGGCCCGACCGAGCTGGGCCGCGCCCCCCAGCTGCTGCGGACCTCCGCGCAGGGGCTCGCGTTGCTCGACGAGCACGAGGCCAATCCGCTCGTCGGCATGGCCCTCGCCGCCGCGGACCGCAGCAGCGCCCCATACACCGGCTCGCTCGCGGGCGTCGCGGTGAGCCTGGCCGACGGCCAGCGCTTCGCCGCGGGCGTGATCGAGACGGTCGCCTACAACCCCACGCTCGGGCCAATGCAAGCAGCGTTGGTCGCCGTGCACCTGCAAGGCGGACGGATCGAGGATGTCCGCGAGGCCGTGCTGGTCGAGGTCGAAGGCGCTCCGGTCTCGCACTCCGAGAGCGCGCAGCGGATCTTGGCGAGCGTGGTCCCGGGTATCGTGCTACAGCGCTTCGCGGCGCGCTCGGGCAAGTGACCGATCGATTTCGTCGGCCCTGTCCGACTGATTGGCCCAATTCGAAATCCTGAAGCTTTTGCTCGGCGCGCGTGGCTCCTCCGCAACGCATTCATTCGCCGTGATCGCACGAATCGCCTACGCCCATATTCCCTCCATCATTTCGAGGCAGATGAGGCGTCATGCATCGATTGTCAATCTCGATCCCCCTGTTCGCGGTCTTGGCCTTGTCGTGCAAAGATAAAACGACGGGGCAGACCGCCCGTCCTGCTGCCGCGCCCACGGTCGCCGAGCTCATGCAGGCGGGGCCCGCCGGGAGGTCCTCCTACGCGCCCGTCAACGAGGAGCCCTTTCAAGTCGTCCTGGACCGGATGAGCGGCGAGAAACCAGCGATCATGGCCCGCCAGCAGGCGCTGCTCGAGGCTCGCTACGATCTCTCCAATCGCCCACACCCCTCGGCGACCATGACCAAGGGGAAGCCCATTCAAGCCGGCGTGCGCGTCAAGTTGCCCGCGGGCGTGAGCTGGGCTCAGCTAGCGAATGCGTCGCCCGAGCAGATCCGCAGCGAAGGTAGCTTCCCGAGCGGCTTTCTGCCCTTGCCGCACCCGAACCACCCTGAGGGCGGCATGGTGTTCCCGAAGTTCCACATCACCGAGAACCTCGCGCAGACGCACCGCGACCTGACCCGCTTCGACCTCGACTTCGACCTGCCCGACCACCTCCTGCCCGAGTTCCCGCCGCCGATCTTCCTGACTACGCGACCGGATCTCGGCGACGTCTCGCAGGGCGAGCTGGTCACGCATCAGAACTTCTATCGCCTATTCAACGGCATCCTCAACCCCAAGCAGCTCGATGGCCTGCGGCTGCTCGTCACACCGACGCCGCAGCAGCAGTTCAACCTCACCGACGATCGCCGCTCGCTCGAGCCTTCGCTGGGCGTGACCTGCTTCGACTGCCACGCCAACGGACACACCAACGGCGCCACCCACTTGGTCGGCGACATCCGCCCGCAGGAGCTCCGCCATCGCCTCGACACCCCCTCGCTGCGTGGGGTCAACATCCAGCGCCTGTTCGGCTCGCAGCGCAGCCTCAAGACC
>CBFGLP010000945.1:0-17806 GCA_965649595.1 uncultured Myxococcales bacterium
CCGAACTCGGAAGTCAAGCCCTCCTGCGCCGATGGTACTGCAGGGGCCACCCTGTGGGAGAGTAGGTCATCGCCAGATCTATGCCCCGGACACGCGAGTGTCCGGGGCTTCTTTTTTGGTTCTTTCGGGCCCGTCGACGAAGCCCGTCAGACGAGCTGCGCCGTCACGAGCTCGGCGAGCGCGGAGCGAAGCTCCGCCTCTTCTTCTGCACCGAGCCCTCGCAGGCGGCGAGGGAACATCGACTCGAGATCGATCCAGACATCGAGCATCGCCTCTTCGCGGATCGCCTCCGGGCTCTCGCCCACCTTGGAGCGGGCGCTGGCGATGCGAGAAGGGTTGACCATCCGTTCGGCCCACTGGACCAGCTCGGCGATGGTCAGGTGGAGCGTGGAGTCGAAGGGGCGGGACTCGTCGAACTGAAGCTCGTCGAACTCGGGGATCTTCTTCTTCACGATCGGACGCCGTGCGGCCTCGACCTCCACGTCGGGCTTGAGCACCAGGCCCTCGGCTACGTTGCCGCGCAGCGGGGCGAGCCCCAGCAACGCGGGCACCTGAGTCTCGAAGCGCACGGGCAGCCGGCCGAGGTCGCTGCGAGAGCCCCGGCCCAGCACGGGGACGGTGCGCAGCTCGGTGGGCTCGGTCAGCTCCTCCAGCCGATGATGGGCGATGAAGCGGGGCTCCGATTTTGGATCATCGTCATCGACGAGCAGCAGATCGAAGGCGAAGTACTGAAGGGTTGGGGCGTACCAGATACCAGTCTGGACGGCGGAGCTACCGGGCAGAGCTGGCGTCGTGCCGTCGGGATAGTGGCCGCCGAACAGCTCTCCGTAGACGTAGATCGTGCAGGCTCGCTCGAGCGCGGCGTGCAGCTCACGAACCGCCACATCGAGCTCGTTGCGCAGCGCCTGCCAGCCGAAGAATGGCTCGTCGGGCGCCAGCCAGGCCTTACGCTTGCCGAACGCGACCGACTCGCCATCGGTCGCCACGACAAACTGCGCCCCGTGGATCTTCTCGGTCGCTACCCAACGCGAGTCGCCCAGCGCCAGCTCGGCCGACGCCCGGGAGATCTTTGGATAAGGACGATGGAGCACGGCCAAGGGCAGCGACGATAGCACCGCTTACCCTCAGCGCTCGCTGAACCAGCGCAGGATCTCGGCCGGCGCAGCGTCGATCCACGCGTGGCCGACCCCTTCGGCGATCACGGCTTGCGTCTCGACTCCCGCGTCGAGCAACGCCTCGTGGTAGTCGAGCATGGTCGAGACCGGCACCACGAGGTCGTCGCTGCCGTGCAGAAAGAGGGTCGGCAGGTGCTCGGGGCTCTGCGGGGTCGGAACGCTACAGACAGCTCCGCTGCAGGTCGCCCAGCTGGCCGACTGGATGGCCAGGGCCCGAAAGCGCGAGCGGTACTCGAGGTCCATTCGGCTCGCCATGTAGCCGCCGCTCGAGATCCCAGCGGCATAGAGCCGATCGGAATCCAGCTCGCCAAACTGGCCATCGTCGATGCCCGCGAAGATGTCGCGCATGAAGTAGTGGTCGCCAGCGAGGCTCCACTCGAGCGACATCGGCGGGATGTTGGTCTCCCACGCACCGCTGCCGGACAGCCGGGCCTCGGGGGTGAGCACCGCGAAACCACCGTCGAGCAGCGCCTTGGTCAAGAGCCCCTGGTTCCACAGTCCGAACGCGCCCTCGGGGGTCGCGTCCCAGAAGGTGTCGGCGGACACGAACGAGCCCTGAAACAAGACCACGGCGGGCCAGCCCTCCGGCGGAGCAGCCCCGACCGGGACTTGCCAGTGAAGCTTGCGTGGGACCACGCCGGTGCTGCCGGTGTAGAGGGTCGTCGTGTAGTGCGAGCAGTGCAGCCGCGACTCGCTGACCTCGCAGCGGGAGTCACCATAGACGACGTCGCCATCGCCGGTGGTGTGGTCTTCGAAGAGCAGGCCACAGCCCAGGAACAGCGAGCCGAGCCCGAGCAGCGGGAGCGTCAGCGCTCGTGTGCGCACGTTCATGCAGTCACTCGCCCTCTCGCCTTCGCAGCTCGGCGGCGATGCTCGGATGAACGCTGCCGTAGACCCGCAGCCACTCGGCGACCGGAATGCCCTGCTCGACCTCGCCGCTCGAGAAGTCGTTCCAGAACCGAAACACATGGCCCGCGAAGAGCAGCCAACCAGCGACGCCGCCCGAGTTGGGACCCTCGGTCAGCCACGAGGCTTCGGCGGTGCTCGAGTCGAGGTGCTCCGGTGGCCGCATCGGACGAGCATGCCACGAAGGGCAGGGCCGAGCCTGAGAACGCCGAGCTCGCGCGGCTGCTATCCTGCGCTCGTGACCTCCGAGCCGGCGGTGGTGGTGATCGAAGGCGTGCTCGACTGGACGACCCGGCTGGCACCGCACCGGGTGGTGCACCGCAGACTCGACGAGGTCGGATGGATCCTCAAAGCAGGGCGGCTGTGGTGCGTCGACCCACGCGAGGCCGTCGAGGTGGCCGCCGTGCTCTGGCGCGTCGGCGCGGTAGGCCCCCGCGCGCGCGACCGCGAGGTGCTCGAAGTGTTGCGGCTCGCCAAGGTGCCCTGCGTGAACTCGGCGGAGTCGTTGCTACGCGGCTACGACCGCCTAGGCATGCTCGCGACGCTGCGCGACGCTGGGTTGCCGATCATCGTGCCCGACGTGGCGCTCGGACGTGGGCTCGCTCGACAGATCGCTCATGACGCGCCCTTCGTGGCCAAGGTCGGCAACTTTCACGGTGGGTTTGGCAAGTTGTTGGTCGAGGATCGTGGGCGCTGGGCCGAGTGGGTCGACGTGCTCGCGGTCGCCGACACCTATGTCGCGACCGAGCGCTACTGGCCGCACCGCCGGGATGTCCGCTGCATGGTCGTGGGCGAGCAGGTGTGGGCAATGCAGCGGCGGGGCCGAGGCTGGCGGGCGAACGTCGACACGCTCGATGCTCGGATGATCGAGCCGCCTCGTGAGCTGGTCGCGTGGGCGAAGCAGGCTCAGCGTGCGCTCGGAGCCGAGCTGCTCGGCCTCGACGCGCTCGAGACCGATGAAGGTTGGATCGTGCTGGAGGCGAACGACGTACCCGGGCTGCGCGGGTTCCCGGAGCCGGTCGTCGAGGCGGTCGCGCAGCTGCTGCTCGATCGGCTCATGACGACTGCCCGCTGAGACTCAGCCCAAGCGCACGCGTTCGAGCGTCCCGTCGTTCAGCCCGATCACCACCTGCGTCGAGCCGACCGCCAGCGCGCGCGGCCACACCGTGCTCGTCCACTCGCACAGCTGCGAGCCAGACGCGGCATCGAAGCTCACCACGCCGAAGCTGCGACCTCCCTCGGTGTCGTGCTCGATCACGCTGGCGAGCGTGCGACCGTCCGATGAGAAGCGCAGGAGTCGGACCCTCCCGACCAGCGCGATCGTCCGCTCGAGCTCCCCCTCGCCCGAGCAGATGTGCAGGCTGTCCGCATTTGCCAAGGCGAGCCGAGCTCCGCGGGGATCGATCGCTACCCTGGGGTCGGCCCCAAAGGCGAGCTGCTCTCGCCGGGTGCCATCGCTCGGGTCCCACAGGTACGCGCCCGCCTCGCTGATCGAGAGCACCCGCTCGCGGCCGGGCACGAAGCCGATCGCCTCGCCCGACGGACCCCACGTACGACCCTCGAACGTGAACGTCTCGAGATCGTAGGTGCAGCACCCTCCAAACACGTTGACGGCGTGCAGGCGCGAGCCTTCGATCCTCACGTCGACGACGCGACCTTGCTCGCCTTGGGGGTCGAGCTCGATGAGCTCGCCGCTACGAGGATCGAGCACGCGAAGATCCTCGTACTCTTCGTCGCCGACCACCACGCGGCCGTCGGGCAGCTCGAAGAGCGCCGCGGCTGGCTGCCCGAGCTCGACCCGATGTCGGATCGCCCCCGAGTCGCCCTCGAGCACGGCGACGGTTCCATAGCTGCCGGCGCTGATGATGGACCCGCTCGAGTGGGCGAGGACGGTGTTGACCTCATAGCGGTCCGCCTCGGTTCGCCATACCAGGGCGCCGTCGGCCTCGCTCCACACGCATACCTGCTTGCCTCCCGCGCTGACGCTGCGCGTACCGTTGGCGAAGAGTTGAATGCAGGTGACGTTGCTCGAGTGCGCCGCGATCATTGCGGCGGAGCGTACCCACCTTTGTCGGCTCGAGTACGTCGAAGCGAATCGGTCATCGTTCGCCGCCTCAGGCCGGGCCGAGGGCGAGGTGCAGGCGCTGCTCTGCCACCTTCACGCGCGCCCGCACGCCCCAGCGAAAGTCGAGGCGGTCGGCCTCGATGCCGTCACCGAAGATGACCCCTTCGTCGAGCTCGGAGACGAGCTCGAGCTCCTCGCCCGGATCGAGCGAGCCTTGGGTGATCTCGGTGCCCGTGCTCGGGCTCGGCCAAGCCTCGCGGACGAAGAAGGCGAGGCGCGGCTCATCGGCGGCGGGCAGGCTGATCGCGGCCTTGCGCTCGCGGACGATCGAGCTGGCCCAGCCAGTCGCGCCCGTGCCCGTGCTGACGACGATCCCGGACGAGCTCTGCCGCTCGCTGAACTTGCGGTGTTGGATGCGGTAGCGGGCGGACTGGTGGCGCGGGTGCCCGATGAACAGCTCGTTGAGGGCTACGAGGGTCTGGCCGTCGTCGAGGCGGGCATGAACCATGGTCCGCTTCTCGACCAAGAGCCGCGCGCGCGCGACCGCCTGCAGCAAGACTCCGGCTTGTTCGACGCGGTGGCGGACGAGCACGCCGGGGTTTTGGCCCGGCTCTGGATCGACGCCGATCACGGTCTGACCGTGAAGGTACTTGGCGACGTTGGCGACGAGCCCGTCCTGGCCGAGCGCGATCACGACATCGCTCGGCTCGAACAAGAAGCGGTGCAGGTCGCCGCGGTCGATCATCGCTTGCCGCCAGCTCGAGGGGATCGTCGCGAGCACGCGCTGACGGGCGTGCTCGAAGCGTTCGTGGGCGCCGACGACCGCGTCGACCTGCTGCCCGCGCGTCTTCAAAAAGAAGCTCGCCTGCTGCGGCGTGCCGTGCTGCGCGACCATCTGTTGATAGGCGGTCGCGCGGGTGACCACGACGACCCGAGGGCGGTCGAGCAGCGCGTCGGCTTGCTGGACCTGGACCACCGGCTTGTGCCCGGCGCTCGACGAGCGCGAGGCGGCCTTGGACGCGCGCTTGGTCGCGAACATCGGCTCAGCTCCGGTCTTCGCCTTGCTCGAGCTTCGCCGTGCCTGCGCGCAGCAAGTTGGTGAGCAAGGGCCCGAACGCGTCGGGAGAGAGGCTGAGGTGATCGATCCGCTCGAGCTTGCCAGCCAGCTCTTGGGCGGCGAGGCCGAAGATCACGGCCGGCGGGAGCGAGCGGTGGATGTCCATCCGCTGGCGCTCGGCCTCGAGCTTGACCTGCTCGACGACGCGCAGCGCATCGGCCTCGGCCTCTGCGTCGATCCGGACCTGACGAGCGTGGGCCTCGGTCGCGATGCGCTCGGCTTCGGCCTGCTCCTCGGCGCGACGCCGCTCGTTGGCGCCGCGCTGGGCGATCAGCTGCTCTTCGCGGCGGGCGAGCTCGATCCGGTTCTGCAGCTCGTTCTCGGCGATCGCGCGCTCTTTTTCGACGGCCTGGGCCCGACGGGCAAAGCTGGCTTCGTCCGCGTCCTGCTGGATCTTCTCCCGCGTGGGGGCCTCGAGCGCCCGCTCGAGATCGGCGTCGGGGCGGATCGCCGACACGCGCACGCTGACCAGCTCGAGGCCGAGGCTGGCGAGGGTGTCATCGCTCAGCAGGCCCGCTTGGATGCGACGGCGGATCTGCTCGTGGCCCTTGCTCAGCAGCTCGCGGACCGGGGTGGTAGCGATCGTGTCGAGCGCGAACTGCTGGGCGAGCTGCGTGAGCAGGCCGCCGAGCTGCTGCAAGGGCTCGCGCAGGTGTCGGCCGCTGCCGAGGTCGATGCCGAAGTCGATCCGCTCGGCGAGCACGGCCGGATCGACCACGCGGTAGGTCAGCACCCCTTGCGCGCTGACATCCTGGAAGTCGACCGAGCGGCCGTGAAAGAGGAAGGTCAGCTCGCGATCGTCGACCGGGACCACGACGATGCCTGCGTCGAGCGGGGTGAACCAAAACGCCGCCCCGCGAGCGCTCCGACGCAGCCGACCGTTCGAGTAGTGGATCACGTGCGAGCTCGGCTCCGCTCGCAGGTGGCGGATGAACAGGTAGTTGTGGATTGCAGCCATCGCGGACCTCATCGATTCGTGACATGCCGACATTGCGCCCCGCGAGCGACCGCGGTCGCTCGTGGGCGCAGGACTATCCGCCCAGCGCCGCCCGAGTGGCAGCCTGGCTCGACCGTCGGCATCACCGGCGGAAGGGCGGATCGGCATGGTGTATGTGGCACACTAAGACTAGCCGAGCAAGCGGAAGAGCTGACCGGCGCTCGGTTTGCCGGATCGCCGCGCGAACCGACGCCTCCCGACATCGTGTCCAGCGAACACGATGCTGAGGAACATCCGATTGCTGGCAATGCGAACGAGCGCTCAGCCGCCGCGCGAGAGCCAGGTGGTGACCCGAGGCGGCTGCCCGGTGGGGGTGACGATCAGATCCGCACGTCCATCTGCGTCGAGATCCGCGCTGCGCAGGGCCGAGTAATTGAAGCCCTCGAACAGCTGCGAATCCGCAGAGAAGCTCTCGCCGAGGTTGGCGTAGAGCTGGATCACCCAAGCGTTGCCCGGCACGTCGGTCAAGAGCTCGGCCCGACCGTCGCCGTCGAGATCTCCGAGCGCGATCTTGCTCGCGTCGAAGATCGTCTGCTGGTTGCCCTCGACTAGGGCGCCGCTGTCCTGGCCGAGCCAGCGGCCGACCTGCGTGGTCAGCCCGTCGCTAGCGATCAGCAGGTCCGCGTTGGTGTCGTCGTCGAGGTGGCCGATCGCTGCGAAGCCGAAGTTGAACAGCTCGACCGCCGCGAGCTCGCTCAGGCTGCCGTCACCTGGGCCCGACCACACGAACACGGTCGGGGGAGTCGCGTCGAGGTCGTGGGTGAGCGTCTCGGCGCGCCCGTCTCCGTCGACGTCTCCCGCCCACAGGAGATCGTAGGTGAACACCTCGGTCGTGTGCGCGGGGCCAAAGCCGAACGAGCCATCCGCCAGCCGAACTTCTACTCGCGGCGGCGGCCCGCTGGCGCGAGTGAGCAGGTCGACGCGCTGATCCGCGTCGACGTCGGCGAGCACGAGATCATCGAAGGCGGTCAGCTCCTGCGTCGCGGGCTCGGTCGCAAACTCGCCGTCGCAAGTGCCCGGATACACGTTGACGCGCGGCGGTGCGCCAGTGCCCGCGAGCACTAGGTCGGCACAGCCATCACCGTCGAGATCGCCGAGCTCGAGGTCGGTGAAGCTATTGACCTCGACGGTGTGCTCGCTACCGAACGAAAAGCTCGGGGGATCGCCGGTCGGATCGTCGTCGCTCGAATCTGAGTCCAGATCGGTGGTCGAGCTGGAGTCGGTCGAGCCCGAGTCGGAGTCGGTCGAGCCAGCGTCGCTGGATTCGGAGCCGATCTCATCATCTCCGGTCTCGAGCGGGCCGCCGGGATCGATCGGGTACTGGCCAGGCCCGAGATCGCCGCACGCCCCCGCACCGATCAGCACGAGGGCGAGCGTGAGTCGAGCCGGGCCAGCGCTTCGCACCCGACCTCAGGCCTGACGGCGCCCCCGTTGGCTCCTACGATTGGTCGCGAAGCCCAGCGCCAGCAGCACGAGCACGCCGGAGAACCCCCAATCAGTCCCGTCGGTGACGCTGCAGCCCTTCTTTTTGGCCGGCGTGTCCTCGATCGGCGGCGGGGCCTCGCCGTCGCCGCCCTCGTCCTCGACTTCCTCTTCGCCATCGTCACCCGCGAGGGTGTCGAGCTCGTCCTGCTTGCTGGGCTTGTCCTCGCCCTCGCCCTCTTCCTCGCCTTCGCCCGCTTCCTCGGCCGGCTTGCGGCCGGTGTCGATCAGCTTGACCTTGCCGCGGGCGAGCACGATGTCCTTCTTGCCGTTGTTCTGGACGATCTGGACCCGGTACTCGCGATCCTTGTTGAAGCCGACGTTGGCCTCGAGCACGAAGGTGGCGACGTAGTTGCGGCTGCCGTCGTGCATGCCTTCGTGACGCCAGACGATGTACTCTTGGCCCTGAACGGTCTGATAGAACTCGGTGTAGATCGGGCCCTCGCCGGCGTAGCCGTTGAGCTTGGCGGCGACCCGGATCTCCCAGTCCTCTTCGCCGGGGATCCGGTCGACCTCGGTGGCCTTGGTCTTGGCGCCTTCGGACGTGACCGCGTTGTTCTCGTCGACGGCGAGCGAGTCGGCCCCGGTACCAAACCAGATCTCTTCGACCCCGGGACCCGCCCACGCGGACGTGGCGATCAGGCAGGCAGCAGCAAAGGTGATCGACATCGACAGTGCTCGGATCGGTCGCATGGTGCTCTCGGGTGGATGGCTTCGTCGGCCCCTCCGGGCCGAAGGCTCGTCAGGCCCACAGGGGCTGAGCTGGGCGCGGGAGATATACCACGGCGAGGGTCGTCACACCTCGACCAGGATTTCTCCCAACGACTTGCGCTCGAACGCCGGAACCTCGCAGTCGGGGGCTGGATACCCGACCGGCAGCAACATGAACGCCCGCTCGTTGCTCGGGCGATCCAAGATCTTGGCCAGGAAACCCATCGGGCTGGGCGTGTGGGTCAGCGTCGCGAGCCCCGCCTGGTGGAGGGCCGCGATCAGCATGCCGAGCGCGATGCCACAGCTCTCCTGAACGTAGTAGTTCTTGCGTCGCTCGCCGTCGGCCAGCAGCTCGTAGTCGCAGCGGAACATGACGATCAGCGCCGGCGCGAGCTCGAGGAAGGGTTTGTCCGCGGTAGTGCCGATCGGCGCGAGGGCAGCCCGCCACTCGTCGCTCATGCGGTGGTCGTAGGTCTCGCGCTCCTCGGCTTCGGCGGCGTCGCGAATGGCCCGCTTGACCACGCGATCCGTGACCAGCACGAAACGCCAGGGTTGCTTGTGTGCGCCGCTCGGGGCCTGACCCGCCGTGTGGACGGCTCGACGAACCACGTCGAGCGGGATCGGCTCGGCGCTGAACTGCCGTACACTCCGACGTCGCTGCATCAGCGCGAACCAAGCCTCGGCCCGCTCGCGCATCTCGGTCTCGGGCAAGCGCTCGAACTCCAGGGGGATCATCGTGGGCGGCTCGTGACTCATGGGTGGAGATCGCCGATCGAGCCTCGTACGCTACCGATTCTCGCGTGAGCGCGCTTGAGCGATTTCGCGCGCCGGGCCCGGTCGGGACTATTGCCGTCGGACGCGGACGCGTCTAAACACGGCACCGATGCCTCGTTCGAGTCAGCGTCTGCCCTCGATCCTCGCGCTCGGTCTGTTCGGGCTCACCCTGGCTGGGTGCACCCCTCGCTTCCCGCCGCTCCCGGAAAAGTGGGTCAACCCGGCACAGCCCAAGCATGATCCGCGTCCGATGCCCGAAGCATCGTGGGACGCCGCCAACGATGGCGAGGGCAGCCTGCTGGCCAGCTACGCCGAGCGCAAGGCCACGCCGCTCGACAAGCGCAGCGACTGGTCGCTGCCGACCAACGCCAAGACGGTGATCGTCGAGCTGCTGGTCGCCGCTTCGCACGACGACGTCGAGCACGTGCGCAACGTGCTGACCGACAACGCGCGCTGGGGCATGCCCGACCGCCGCGAGCTGCAGGCTCAGCCGGTGTTCAGCAAGCAGGATCCGCTCGGGCTCGAGTTCCTGACCGGCTTTCGCAACGTCACCTCGCGGCTGAAGAAGAAGGCCGGCTTCAACTGCCGACCGATGCAGCCTGGCTGGGAGCTGTTGGTCGCGAATGGGGCCGAGCCGATGTGGTGCTCCTACCAGTCCGACGACGGCTTCGATCTGCTGGCCTTCCGCTTGGTAACGATCGCGGGTGAGCCCAAGATCGACTACGTCGGCTTCATGCGCGAGCGACCCGAGGGCTTCATCCGCGCCGCCAACGTGGGCGATCCCCCGCCGCTCACGCCCTACGCCAAGGAGCCCGTGTCGCTCGAGCCGATCGAGCTGATGCCTGACGGCACGAGCCCGGTCGTCGAGGCGCCCAAGCGCGCGGAGGAGCCAGCCAAGCCCGAGCCTGCGCCCGCCGAGCCCGCGCCCGCCGGTGAAGGCGACAAGCCGACCGAGCAACCCGTGGCCCCACAGGCGAACCCGGCCCAGGGCGACGACGCGAAGCCCCCCAAGGCCGACGAGGCGAAGCCGGCGGACGACGCCGAGGCACCCGTCAACGAGTGAGCCCGAGCCCCTGCGGGGACGCGCATCGACTCCGTCAGGCCAAGAGAGGAGGCACCCGCGGGCGCTTCCTCTTTGCATTCGTTCGACGCGGGCGGTCTTCGGCCGTCCTCGTGGACCTGCGAGCACTCGCTTCGCCTGGACACCCCCGCGAGCCGCGGGCAAGCTCCGCTCATGTTCGTGCGCCCCTCGACGTGCCGTGGCCGCATGCAGCGATCCGGCTCGCTGGTGCTCGGCGGTCTGCTGACCGCGCTCGCTCCTTCGGCCGGCTGCCTCAAGGTCCCCGACGATCTGCTCGAAGAGCCGAAGGGTCCCGCGGGTGCACCCTCGACCGCCCAAGAGCTGCTCGATCGCCACGTTCAAGCCAGCGGCGGTGAGGAGGCGCTGCGCAAGCTCCCGCAGCGGACCGTCGAAGCACGGGTGGTGTTCAAGGCCCAGCCTGGCTGCGAGGCGGGTGACGAGGACTGCATGGCCGAGGATCTCGTCGGTCAGTTCGTGCTCAACACCACCGCGGACGGGCGCATGTACCAGCGCATGGTCGTCGGTGACAACGTGCTCGAGCGCGGCTTCGATGGCGAGAAGGGCTGGCAGATGCAGTCCAACCCGCGCGTGCTCGTGCTCGAGGACCCCGAGGCCACGCCGATGCTGCGCGAGGACGCGCTGCTGCACTGGTACTTCGATCTCGAGCCGCGCGAGCTGGCGCTCGAGCTCTTGCCCTCGCGCAAGAGCGAGGACGGGCGCGAGCTCGACGGCATCCGCTGGATCGCTGCGTCCGAGACTCGACCCGAAGCGGAGAAGTGGTTCGACCGCGCGACCGGTCTGCTCTACGAGGAGATCGATCGCGACACCGAGACCGGCGACATCGTCCGGCGGGTCTACGAGGACTACCGCGAGGTCGACGGCGTACAGGTGCCCTGGCTGATCAAGCAGATCACGGTCGTCGAAGAGCTCGAGCTGCAGAACGTCGAGCTGCACGTGCAGGCCGTGCACCACCGGCCGGTCGACGAGGTCGCGTTCGCGGTGCCCGAGCTCGCGCCGGTCGAGCCCGAGGCCGATCCTCTGCTGACCTATCTCGACCAAGCTCGCGCGGCGGTCGAGGCCGCGCCCGACGATGCGCGAGCGCTGGTCACCCTCGCGCGGGTGGCCTTCACCACCGCGCACTTCGACGAGGCCCGCGAGGTCGCGCGCAAGGCCTTGAAGGTCGACAGCAAGGAGCTCGAGGCGCTCTACATCCTCGCGCGCATCGACTTGTTCGAGGGCAACCTCGCGGGGGCCGAAAAGACGCTCAAGACCGCGGTCGCTCAGGGCCTGCGCGAGGACGAAGCTGCCCGCCAGTTCGCCTGGATCGCCTTGCGCCGCGGCCAGTGGGACAAGGCCGCCAAGCACCTGCGCGACGCCGGCAACGACCAGCTGGCCGAGCGCTACGAAGCCTTCGATGGCACGCCGCTCGCCGCGAAGATGGGCGGCGACGGCTGCCGGACCCGCGTGCCGATCGAGTTCACGCAAGACAGCGCGATCGTGGTCGCGATCCAGGCCGAGGGCGAGACGCTGAAGCTCTTGCTCGACACCGGAGCGTCCGACGTGATCATCAGCGACGAGAAGGCGCGCCGGCTGGTGATCGCTACCGACGCGACCGCGCCGCTCTCGGCCGGCGGCCCGCCGCTCCCCCAAGGTCAGCTCGATCGGCTGGAGATCGGCGCCTACGCGGTCGAGAACGTGCCGGTGACCATGTTCCCGGCCGACCAATTCAACGTGGTCGTCGGGCTCGATGGCGTCGATGGGATCCTCGGCGTCCGACCCTTGGCCGGGCGCCAGCTCACCGTCGACATCGAGCGCCGCGAGCTCGAGCTGGTCGAGACGAGCAAGAAGTGCGGCAAGGCGCTCGCGGCCAACCGCAGCGGCGCGGCCGTGCCCTTCTGGATGCACGAGACCCACTACATCTACGTGCTCGGGCGCATGAACGACGCCGAGGGCGTGTACCTGGTCAACACGGGCATGCGCGGGGCCGACCTCACCGCCAACGAGGGGGCCTACGCGTACGCGGGCATCGGAGCGCCGCCGATGATGGCCAACCAAGGTGCCGCGCTGGCCAAGGTGCCGCGCTTCGATCTCGGCAAGTGGGCGGTCGTCAACGTGGTCGCCGCGTGGGGCTTCATGAGCCAGAACGCGACCAGTGACTCGTTCCGGCTCGACGGGATGTTGGGTCTCGGGGTGCTCGGCAAGGGCAGCTGGACGATCGACTTCTCCGAGCAGCGCCTCTATGTGCGGCCGACGACCGGAGGCACGCCTGCGCTGGACTCCGAGGACAAGTCCGACAAGGGAGCACCGGCAAAGCAACCCGCGAGCACGAAGACGCCGAGCGAGCCGGCTCCGACCAAGACCAAGCAGCCCTGAGCGTGGCGATGCGCTACCCCGTGCTGATCTTCGACCTCGACGACACGCTGATCGAGTCGTTCCCCGCCTACGTCGCCATCCATCAGCGGGTCGCTCGCGAGCTCGGCTGGCGGGTGCCCAGCCGCGCCGAGCTGGTCCACTACGGCCCGACCTGGGAGGCCACCCTCGAGCGGCTGTGGCCGAGCTGCTCGCTCGAGCCGTTCCTCGCCCGCTACGAGGAGATCGCCGAGGAGCACCCCTATCCCGCGGTGCTCGGGGTCCCGCAGGCGCTCGAAGGGCTGCGCGCGGCCGGGCACAGCCTGTGGATCGTCACCAAGCGCTCGCGCCTGCGCCTCGATCAGCGCATGCGCCAGGCCGGGCTCTCGCGCGAGCTCTTCGCGGGCATCTTCGCCGACGAGGATCAGCCCGCGTCCAAGCCGGACCCGCGCTGCTTCGAGCCGGTCTGGCAGACGCTCGGCGAGCGGGTCCATGGGCGCGCGATCTATGTCGGCGATCGAGCCGATGATCTCGCGGCGGCCGAGGCCGCTGGGATCACCTTCGTCGGTGTGTGCACCGGGCCGGAGCACGGCGACGCGAGCTTCTTGCATCGGCTGCCCCGCGAGCGCGTGCTCGACAGCGCCGCAGCGCTGCCGGCCTGGCTCGAGCGAGGTCTGGCGTGACGACTCATCACGAGGAGGTCGACTCCCGAGCGGATCGCTTCGCCGTGACCGCTGCGCTCGGCTGGGTCGAGATCGAGGACGTCGCCACGCTCGTCCAATCGCCCTTCATCGAGATCGATCGTCGAACCGGCGAGGTCGTGACCGTCCATCCTGGCCCGCCCGAGCCCGACACGCGCCCGCTGCTCGTCCACGATCTCGGGCCCACGCTGCTCCTGCCCGGGTTCGTGAACGGGCACAGCCACGCGTTTCAGCGCTCGATCCGGGGCGTCACCCAGCACCAGTCCAGCAGCGATCCCTCGGACTTCTGGAGCTGGCGCACCGCCATGTACGCGGCCGCCAACTCGCTCGATCCGACCGGCGTATACGAGCAGACCCGGGCCTGCTTTGCCGAGATGCTCGCGCGCGGGATCACCTGCGTCGGCGAGTTTCACTACCTGCACCACGACCCCGAGGGTCGTCCCTACGACGACGCCAACGAGCTGTCCAAGCAGGTCGTTCGTGCGGCGGAGGAGGTCGGCGTTCGCCTCGCGCTGCTCGAGGTCTACTACGCCCGCGCTGGCGTCGGGCATGTGGGCCCGCTGCCCGAGCAGCGGCGCTTTTGCGACGGGTCGATCGACGCCTACCTGCGCCGGGTCGACGATCTGCGCAGCTTCGTCGCGACCCGCGAGCGCGAGCGGCCGGGCTTCTTGAGCCTCGGCGTCGCACCGCACAGTGTCCGGGCGGTTCGCGCGATCGAGCTGGGTCACCTGGCCGCGTGGGCCGAGCAGTACGATCTACCGATCCACGCCCACGTGTCCGAGCAGCCGCTCGAGAACCAACAGTGCTTCGCCGAGCATGGCCGCACGCCCACGCAGGTGCTCGCCGACGCCGGCTGCCTCGCGCGGCCGCGCAGCTTCACGGCCGTGCACGCGATCCACGTCGACGAGTCCGACCTGGCCTTGCTCGGCGAGCAGATCGTGTGTGCCTGCCCGACCACCGAGGCCGAGCTGGGCGACGGCATCGTCCCGGCCGCTCGCATGCTCGCGCAGGGCTGCACGATCGCGCTCGGCAGCGACAGCAACGCGGTCATCGATCTCGTGCAGGAGGCTCGCCTGCTCGAGATGCACGAGCGCCTGCGCGAGCAGAGGCGCTTGGTCTTGCGCGACGCCGAGGGCCGGGTTGCGCCGAGCTTGATCGCGGCCGCGACCCGCGGCGGTGCCCGAGCGCTCGCACGACCCACGCTCGGCCGGCTCGCCCGCGGGTGTCCCTTCGACGCCGTCGCCATCGACCTCGACTACCGGACCTTGCGGGGCGTGCCGCTGACCCGCACGCTCGACGCCCTGATGCTGGCCGGCAGCGCCGAGCCCGTTGTCCAGGTCTGGGTTGGCGGAAAACGACGGGTGTGAGTGTTCGCGGGCGAAGGCGCGTCTACGCTACCCGCGGACCTGCTGATCCACGCCACGAGCTCGCATGCCGGTACCAGCCTCGCCACGGCTTCGCAGCTTCCCGTTCCCCGCGATGGGGATCCTGGCAGCGCTCGCGACGTCGGCGCTCGCCTGCACCAATCGCCCGCCTGGATGCGAGCACGAGTCGGTCGAGCGCTGCTTGTGGGAGCGCGGCGTCGCACCGCCAAAGGACCGCGGCGACGAGGGCGAGGGTGAGGATCCCACCCGTGCTGGGGAGCTCGACGGTGCGATCGTCGAAGAGACCACCTGGTCGCAGCTCGATACAGTCGTCGACGAGCTGGCCGCGTTGATGGGCAGCGGGCTCGAGTGGCCGCTGATCGACGCGCGGGCACGCGAGCTGTGCGGCACCGAGCCGCTGCCCAGCAGCGAAGACGAAGGCGCGCCTTGGGTCTGCTCGCTGGCCACGACGCTCGAGATCGAAGGGCGCGAGCTGCTGCTCGAGGTTGGCAACGGCGTCGTCTCGCTCAGCACCGAGGGGCTCAGCGAGCAGCAGAGCAGCTCGGTGCTCGAGCTCGCCCGAGAGACCAGCCTCGACGCCTGCGCAGAGCAGCGCTTCGTGCCGGTCGAGGCCGCCGTTCACCAGGAGTTTCAGCGCTGCACGCTGAGCGCGGGCCCGCTGCTCTACGTCGGCCGCTTCCCGCGGGATCTCGAGGCCGATCGCTGGCAGGTATCGATCGCGGTCGTCGACTCTGGCTAGCCGGGCGGCGTGACCCTCCCCCGTGAGCCGACCCGCGCATGGGTTGGTTCGGTAGACCCCCGGCTGATCCGGCGGGCGCGACCAACGTTCGCGGGATCGTGCTCGTGGGGGTCGACGGGTCGCCCCGCCCCGACAGACCGACTATCCTCGCGCCGCCCATGGTCGACGACATCTCCCTGCCCAGCAACTTCGGCGGCCTGCTCTTCCCGCTCGACATGTTCCGACCGACCGTGCTGGCGGCGGCCCTCGCCGAGGGCCTCGCTGCCCAGGCCAGGAACATCCTCGACGCCAAGCTCGTGCTGACCCGCCACCCGGAGATCCAGGTGGTGATCGCTCGGATCGTCGGCTCGGTCGTCGGTGACGACGAGGCCGGGTTCTGGCGCGACAACCCCGAGCTGGCCCTGATCGCCTCGCAGGTGCTGCCGCGTCAGCTCTTCTTGTACTACGTCGTCCACGAGACGCCCGAGGGGCCCGAGCCGCGGCAGGGCTTCGTGGTGTTGCAGCGTGGGCAGGCGCTCGCAGCCGAGGACGCGACCGCAGATCAGCTCCCGCCGGATGCCCTGCCCGAGGACTGGCCGGTCGCTCGGCTGCTCGCCCAGCTCGGCCTCGGCATGGATGAGCTGGCCGATGGCTTCGCTGGCGGGCCCGAGGTCGAGATCTCGCTGGTCGAGCGCTCCGGGGACGACCGCGAGCTGCTGATGACGCTCGCTGGACAGCCACCGGCGGGCCGCGAAGGTGCGAGCGAGGGCCAGGCTCCGCAGCCCGGGCCGGCACGGCCGGGCGCCGCAGCGACCAACCAAGCTCGTCAAGGAGCAGGTCAGGCGCGCGCCCGCGAGGCCGCTGCCACGGCTGCCCCCGCACGTCCAGCTGGCCCCAAGCGGCTCACCGTCGAGGAAGATCAAAAGCGGCGGGCCGCCACCCAGCAGGCCGAGGCCGAGGCTCGCCAGGCCAAGGCCGCGTCGATCCGCGCCGAGCTGCCCTACGTGGTCGACGAGCTGGGCGTCGTGGTCGCGCCCAAGGCCGAGCTGTCCGACACCGACATCCTCGAGCCCTACCTCGTCAGCAAGCTCGCGGGCGACGTCCCGCCGGGCCTCCCGTCGGGGCTCGCCAGCCAGCTCGCGGGTCGTCGGATCGACTTCGCCGTGAAGGTCGAGTTCTTGAGCGAGGTGTTCTTCGGCGAGGGTCCGCTGGCCAAGCCGACCTTCGACGCTCAGGCGCAGGAGCGGACGCTCGGTGGCCGACCGGTCAAGCTGCTCGAGGTGCTCGCGCCTCGGCTCGGCAAGGGCACCTTCATTCGCCGTGAGCGTGCGGGTGTGTTCGTGTCGCGTACGCCCGACATGGAGCTGCCCGAGACGCTGATCGTCGAGCTGCTGGATCGCCAGGGCTGAGGGCCATGCTGCCCGAGGCCGCCTACCCGCACCCGCTGCCGCTGAGTCGGGCGCACGCTCTGGATCTGGTCGCTCGCGCGGCCGAGCTCGAGCTGCGCTCGACCTTCGCCTGCTTCGTGATGATCGCGATCGAAGAGCGGATCGGCGAGTGGCGCTACGCCGGGCACGCCGACTCGTTCGCGGGCGTCGTCGCGTGCATCGACGCGTTCGCGGACGCGCTCGGGTTCCCAGCGAGCGAGCAGAGCGGCCCCCGGCTCGCCGAGTGGCTCGAGATCGACGCGCTCCAGATCGGCGACGAGACTACCGAGTGGTGGTCGCTCGACGATCTCGAGCTCGAAGAGCTCGGCGAGCACCGGCTCGTGCTCTTCGGCGAGGGCGGGGCGCCCTACGACGACTTTGGCGTCTGCGTCATCGAGCTCGGCTCGGTCGAGGGCACCCGGCTCGCCGGCTTGGCGCCGCAGACCGAGCGGCCGGACACGTGGCCGGATCCGAACGACGACGAAGACCAGTGATCACCCCCTTCGACGAGCTGGGCGGGCGCGAGCGGGTGCTCGCCATCAGCGAAGCCTTCTACGACGCGATGGAGCGCGACGAGCCAGAGCTGGCGCGGCTGCATCGGCTCGACGCGGAGGGGCGCATCACTCGATCGACCCGCGACCGCTTCGCGCTCTTCTTCATCGGCTGGCTCGGCGGCCCGCAGGACTACATGGAGCTGCACGGCCATCCGCGCCTGCGCATGCGCCACGCTCACGTGCCGGTCGACATTGCGATGCGCGACGCATGGCTGCGATCCATGCAGCGGGCTCTCGACGCGCAGGGCGTGCAGGGGCCGGTCACGGTCAAGTGGACGGGGAAACTCCGCGTCGTCCCGCTCGAGGACGGCCACGACGCCTCGCTCGTCGCCGGCCGACCGCTCGTGCGCATGACCGGCGCGCC
>CBFGLP010000946.1:0-4630 GCA_965649595.1 uncultured Myxococcales bacterium
GCGAGAAGGCGCGGGCGCCCGACTCGAACACCGTGGTCGCGCCACCCGAGAGCTCCTCCCCCGGCTCGGGGACGAGCTCGTCGTTGGTCGAGCAGGCGGTCAGGCCGATCAGCGCGAGGGTGATCGCGCTGGCCAGGTAGCAAGAGAAGCGTGAGCAGGGGGCTCGCACGGGCGGAATCTGATTCAGTATTGCTTTTTCCTCAACCAGAGCGCAGGGCCCCCTCGGCGCAAGAAGTTCGCATGACTTCTCGTGCCGAAGGATCGGGACGAAGGATCACTCGAGCGCGAGCGAGATGTCGAAGAGCGCGGCGACCTCGACGATCGTGTCGGTCTGCACGCGCAGCGCTGCAACCGTCGCCTCGACAGCCTCGCGATGCTCGACGATCGCTCGATCGAAGGGCGCAGGGATCGCTAGCGCCGCGTCGACGCTGGCTTGGATCTCGGCGTCGAGTCGGTCGGCGAGCGCTTGGTCGCGCGCGGCGACCAGGTCGTAGATGCCCGGGCCATCACTGGACCCGAACCGGCCGAGGTACACGTTCTGGATGCCCAGCGCGTTGTTGACGATGTCGCGGTGGGTGTTGTCGCTGAAGCAGGAGTGCTCGTCTTCTTGATCCTGAGTGTCGAGCGCGACCTCGATCCGCTCGCCAGCCAGCTCGGCGCCGCTGAGGCTGCCCATGCCGAGCAGGATGCGCCGGACGATCTCGTTCGGCTCGGCGCTCAGCAGCTCGGCCCGATAGTTGCCAGACGCCGCCGGATCCCAGGCCGCGGTCAAGAGGTCGAGATCGGTGAGCAATAGCTCCGCGGCGGCGAGCAGGTAGGTGCCGCGGCGGTCCTGATTGGCCGCCGTGCCCGTGCCGCTCGTGTCGTAGTCGGTGAAGGGCCGCGCGCCCGGGCCATCGGCGGACTGATCCTGGCCCCACAACAGGAACTCGATCGCGTGGTAGCCACTCGCGATGTTGGTCTCGCCGCCTTGCTCGTTGAGCGAGGTCAGCAGCGCGGCGTCGATCGTCGGGTAGGTCGTGGCATCGTTGATGATGCCGGCGTCGGGCATGCCCTCGACGTAGTCGACGTAGGCTTCGTCCATCGGCCAAGCGTTGAGCCGTCCCTCGGGACCCGAGTCGGGGTTGTCGATCGGCCCGTCGTAGAACCGGTAGACCTCGGTCTGTCCGTAAGGCTCGCGCGCGGCCAACCATGCCGCTCGCGCTGTGTCGAGGTTGGCCTGGCTCGGCGTGGTCACCAAGGTCGACAGCGCGTCACGAAGCTCGGCCGCGCTCGCCCGCGACTCGGCGTAGCTGGCCGCGACGATCGTCGCGTACTGCTCGGCCACCGGCGCGACCTCGTCAGCGGTCAGCAGCTCGGTGTCTTGCGGCTCGTCACCAGCGCACGCGGTGAGCGCAAGCGTGACGAGGGAGGCGAGGGCTCCGAAGCGGACGGTCTTGGGTGCCATTTGGCGCCAACCTTATTGAAAGCTATTTTCATCGTCAAGAGTGGAATCCCCCGGTGTCCCCCTGAGAAGTGTCTCTCCCCGAGTTTTTTGACTTCAATTTTCATTAGTGGACGCCCGAGCGGAGGCCGCCGCGCCGAGCTGGTGCTCGCCTCGGGCGACATCGACGCGCGGGTAGCCGACGGAGATCCGCTGGTCCCGGAACTCGCGGGCGATCGCCTCGAGCACGCGCGACCCGACGTCGTAGTAGACGCGGCCGCGGTTGGACGCCCAGATCAAGAAGCGCACCTGGATCGCCGACTCGCCCAGCGCGTCGACCCAGATCGTCGGCTCTGGCTCCTCGAGGATGTCCGGCTCGCGCGCGACGATCTCGTGCAGTAGCTCGCGCACGCGGTCGAGATCCTCGTCGTAGGCGATGCGCAGATCGATGTCGATCCGCCGGATCGGGTTGCGGGTGATGTTGACGATCTCGGACTTGATGAGGGTCTCGTTGGGCACGCGCACGAACAAGTTGTCGAAGGTGCGCAGCTTGACCGAGAGCATGTCGACCGAGAGGACCTCGCCGACCCGCTGCCCGACCTGGATCACGTCGCCGACCACGAAGGGCCGCTCGCCGAGCAAGAACAGGCCCGAGATCAGGTTGGAGGCCGAGGTCTGCGAGGCGAAGCCCAGCGCGACGGTCAGGATGCCGGCCGCGCCGAGCAGCACGCTCAGCTCGACGCCGAAGTTCTCGAGCAGCGCCAGGTTGGTCACCCCCAGCACCGCGTAGAACACGAAGCGGCGGGTGATCATCACCTGCTGGGCCGAGAACCGGCGGGTGAGGAGGCGCCCGACCAACGCGGCGAGCAAGCGGCCGCCACCGAGGCCAACCACCAAGATCACGACGGCGCGGACGAGCACGACCAGCAGGTCGTCGGAGTCCTTGTCGAGCAGCGTCGCCAGCCAGTCCTTCTTCTTGGCCAGCGCGTTGGCCAGCGCGAGCAGGCCTGCGCCGATCCAGCCGATCGGGGTCATGGCATCACCCCACGCAGCGCAGCCGAGAACGCTCGGGCGATGATGTTGCTCTCGCGCGGCTCACGGCTGCGCGAGACCAGCGTGGTCGGCCCGGCTTCGGGCGGTGGAACTCGGGTGACGCGGACCGGCGCCGCGCCGTCCTCGTCGTAGTCGACGACCGCCTGCTCGGTCCACAGCGCGCCCCGGCGATCGCGGAACACCGACATCTGCGGGATCGGCATCGCGATGCGCTCGATCTGCAGCGGCTCGCGGTGGGCGTTGTTGACGACCACCGCCGTGATCACCCGCGGACCGGGGGTCGCGACCCCGCCCACGCTCAGGCGAGCGCGAGTGCGGGTCGCATAGCAGAGCGTGCCCTCGAGCGTGCTCTCGCCAAACCAGGTGCTCGACGGTCGCCAGGTCGGGACCTCGACGAAGCGCTGCAGCGGCGTGCCGGTCGAGAGCTCGAGCCACAGCGGGCTGGCCACGTAGAGCGTCGCCTTCAAGCCGGCTGGGATGACCACGGGCATCTCGGGCCGGGCGACGATCGGACGATCGGCGACCCTCGGCGTGATGCTGACTCGGCTCGGACCCGGGCCGAACAAGAAGCGGTGTCGCTCGAGCTCGTGCGGCGGCTCGTCGCTGAGCGTCGCGGCCTCGATGCTGCTGTCGAGCGGATCCTCGGACCAGCGCCAGACCACCTGCCACTCCTTCTCGAGCCGCGTGACCCACAGGTGCAGCGGCCCGATCCGCCAGCGAAGGCAGGGCCGCTCGCTGAACTCGAACTCGCCCCACCAGTCACCCGGCTCGGTGCTCAGCGCGAGCCCTGCGACGGCGACGGGGCCACTCTCGGCGTGCGAAGTCATGGTCGCGAAGCGGCGCAACCGTGGCCTGAAATCCCGCGCGAGGCAATTGCGGCCTGCTGTGGTTCACGCCGCCACGGCGTGCTCGCGGATGCGCTCGCGCGTCGCGACGCGTGCCCGATGCAGCCGAGTCTTGACCGCAGGCACCGTGAGCCTGAGCTGCTCCGCGACCTCGGCCGCCGAAAACCCCTCGACGTCGCGGCGTACGAGCACCTCGCGGTCGAGCTGCGAGAGCCGGTCGAGCGCGACCAACAAGGCCGAGCGGAGCTCGTCATCGGCCAGCTGCTCGAAGGGCTGCCGCTCACGGGCGACCAGCTCGTCCATCTCGCTGGCGAAGTCGACCCGCAGGTGCCCGACCTTCGCCTCGACCGAGCGTCCGCGACGACGTCGGGCCCGATGCGTGCGTGCGATCGTGTAGGCCCAGGTCAGCAGGCTCGAGTCACCACGAAAGCGCTCGATGTTCGCCGCGATGCCGAGCAGCGTATCCTGCAAGACCTCGGACGCCTCCTCGCTGTCGGCACACATCCGTCGGCAGATCGCCTCGAGGCGCGGACGGTGGCGACGGATCAGGAGGTCGAGGGCCAGGCGATCGCCGCGACGGGCTGCCTCGGTCAACTCGGTCTCGGTGCAGGAACAGAATGGCGAGCGCTGCACGGTGTACTCGCGCCCTAGCAAGCTTCGCGCCGCCGGCCGATGCGCCGAAAAGTTCTTGAAATCTCCAATAGTTCGGATTGGGACGCAGACAATTCGGAGGCTTGGGATCCGGTCATGATGATGCACAGGATCCGAACTGGCTCAGGGATGCGGAAGTACCTCCGATAGCACCGAAGATCTGCTTAGAACCTACGTTCTGCCGAGGTCCATAGAGGAATTGCCTTCGTCAGCCCCCGAGCTAGCGGGTTCGCGTCCGCGATCGGGTGCGGGTGCGCCTGCGCTCGGATGCGTAGCGGAGCGCCCGACGCTTGATCTTCTCGAACGCGGCGAGCATCGCCGGGCCATCGACGAAGCGCTTGCGAGTGTCGACCTCGAGCGCGCGCCGAACGAACTCGCGCAGATCGGGGTGATAGCGCTTGAGTCGATCCCAGCCTTCGGTCGGCCACTCGAAGGGCCACTGCGGCAGCTTGCCAGTCAGGATCTGATGGATCACGAGCCCGGACGAGAACACGTCCGAGCGAGTCGAAGGCTTACCGAACGCCTGCTCGGGCGCCATGTAGCCGAGCGAGCCCGAGGCCGAGCCTTCGACGGTCCGCCGCGCGAACTTGGCGATGCCGAAGTCGGCGAGGCGCAGGCGGTTGTCGGCGAACAAGATCATGTTCTCCGGCTTGATGTC
>CBFGLP010000947.1:0-3493 GCA_965649595.1 uncultured Myxococcales bacterium
CGGCCGCGAAGCGGCCGTGCGTGGCTGAGTGCACGGCGTATGTGGGGGGCTCAAATGATAGCATCCGGTCCCATGCCGGACGGTCGTCCGCTCGACTCTTCCCGTCAGCTCGTCCCCTTACCGAGCTTCGCCGAGGCCAAGGCCGCCCGGCACAAGGCTCGGCTCGCGGGCATGAACCCGAACTACTGGTACCCGCTCGAGTGGAGCGCCCGGGTCAAGCGAGGTCAGACGAGCGAGGCGGTGTTTTGGGGCCAATCGATCGCGCTGTTCCGCGGCGAGGACGGTCGGGTTCGTGCGCTGGAGAACCGCTGCGCCCACCGGCAGATCAAGCTGACGATCGGCCACGTGCGTGGCTGCGATCTCGTCTGCCTCTATCACGGCTGGGTCTACGACGAGCAAGGCCGGCTCGTCGACATGAAGCACGACCACTTCGGCAAGAAGCTGCCGGTGATCAACATCCGCAGCTACCCGACGCGCGAGCGCTACGGGATCATCTGGGGCTTCATGGGTGCGCCGGCGCTGGCCGAGAAGGTCCCCTTGCCCGAGATCGAGTTCGGCGATGGCGAGGGTCAGTGGGCGGCGGTGCGCTTCGACTACACCTGGCGAGCGCACCACTACATGGTGATCGACAACCTCTGCAACCTCACCCACCTCTACGTGCACGGCAAGTGGGTGCCCTACGATCAGACCAAGCTCGCTCACCACTCGCTCGAAGGTGACCGGCTCGAGCTGCACTGGCAGCACACGCTGCGCCACGATCCTGGCCGGTATTGGATCTACAAGCGGGTGTTCGGCGATCCCAAAGATCGCAGCACCAGCGACACGCACATGATCTACGACTACCCCTATCAGCGGGCGCTGTCGAATGGGCGGATCAAGTCGTGCAATTTCATGCTGCCGATCGATCCGGGGCATACGCGGGTGTTCTCGATTCAATTGTGGAAGGCCCTGCGCCCGCTCGGCTTTCCGCTGCCGCGACCGCTGATGCAATACGTGTGGGGCCCGGCGATTCGCCCGGTGACCATGGAGATCTTTCGTCAGGACGGGGCGACCGTCGAGGGCGAGCAAGAGGCGGTGATGGGCGAGCACTTCGACAAACCGATGCCGGAGCCGAATCCTTCGGTGCGCTTGTTCGAGAGCTTGACGATCGAGCGCTGGCAGACGCACCTCGACGATGTCGCCGATAAGCGCTCTGCCGAGGTTTGCACGCGCGTGAAGAAGCTCTGAGCCGGGCGGAATCGATCCGAGTCGGCGCAGAGCCTGCGCAATCGCGTGGATGACAGCGCGACTGTGCATGCGAGAGCATGGCGCTCGATGGACGACGCTGTTACGACCCCAGGGCCTGAAAACGCGCAACGCTCCTGCGGAGCTGACCACCAGCCGCTCGGGCCCGCGATGCTGGACAATCCGCGGCCCTTCTACGCTCGCGCGCGTCGTGAGGAGCCGGTGTTCTGGAGCGACGCGCTCGGCATGTGGGTCGTGACCCGCTACGACGACGTGCTGGCGGTCGCGCGCGATGCTCAGCGCTTCTCGTCGGTCAACTCGATCTCGGCGGTGTCGATCGTCCCGCCGCCCGAGCTGCTCGCCGTGCTGATGGAGGGCTTTCCAATGCTGCCGAGTCTGGTCGACAGTGATCCTCCCATCCACACTCGCGCTCGCGCGCTGGTCACCAAGGCGCTCTCGCTGCGGCGGCTCGGCATGTTCGAGCCGATCCTGCGCGAGCTGGCCAAGCGGCTGCTCGATCGCTTCATCGCCGCCGGCCGAGTCGAGCTCGTCAGCGCGTTCGCGATCCCGCTGCCGGGCAACTTCATCGTCGATCTGCTCGGCCTGCCGCGCGAGGACCTCGTCCGGGTCGACGCGTGGGCCTTCCACACCTCGGCGGTGCTCGCCGGTCGCGGCACGCTCGACGAGCTCGTCGAGCACGCGCGGCAATTCGTGGCCTTCCAGCACTACCTCGCCGATGTCATTCAGGATCGCCAGGCGAACCCGGGCGACGACGCGCTCTCCGACATCGTGACCGGGGCGGCCGCCCTCGATCCGCCCTTCGGGGTAGCCGAGCTGATCAACATGCTGCTGCAGATCCTGGTCGCCGGCTACGAGACGACCGCGGGGATGATCAGCGCTGCGGTCGTCGAGCTCGCGCGCGACCCCGAGCTGTTCGCCGCGGTGAAGGCAGACCCGAGCTTGTGCCCGCAGGTGGTCGAGGAGGCGCTGCGGACCGCCTCGCCGATCCACTCGATGTTCCGGACCGCCAACGAGGACGTCGAGCTCGGCGGGGTCCGAATCCGCAAGGGCGAGCGGCTGCAGATCGCGTACATCTCGGCCAACCACGATGAGGCGCGCTTCGAAGATCCGCTGCGCTTCGACGCGAAGCGGACGACGCCGCACCTGGCGTTTGGCCAGGGCATTCACTTTTGCATCGGCGCGCCGCTGGCCCGGCTCGAGGGGAGGATCGCTCTGGAGGTGCTGACCCAGCGCTTGCCCGGGCTGCGCCTGATCCCCGATCAGCGCTTCGAGTACTTCCCCAGCGCGACCGTTCGTCGGCTGGAGGCCGTCGAGCTCGCTTGGGACGCAGGGGCGTGAGAGCGAGCAAGACGACGACGGGACCGCTCAGCCGATCCCGTCATCCGTGCAGCCCCAGGCCTCCATGCGCAGCTCCCAGTGCCAGGGCTTGAGGTTGAAGGTCCCCTCGCGCTGGACCGACCACCACACGCCCTGGGTCATGTCGAGGTGCAGCTCGGCCGGCAGCACCTGCGAGGCGTTGAACAGGTGATTGTCGCTCTCGAGCGCCAGCGCGGCGCCGATGATCTCGGCGGCCAGGCCGATCACCGGAATCACCCATCCATACGCCCCCGGGACCGCTCCGGCCTCCTGGGCCGCGTCGGCGATCGCATCGAGGAATTCCTCGAATCCGCCGGTGTCGTCGGATTCGAGGCAATTGTAGGTCATCAGCAGATTGCCCTGTGGAGCGACCGGCTCGCCTAGCTGACCCCAGACCACGCCCTCGGCGAGCGAATAAACGTATTCCTCTGCGGTGTCGAGCGCGTAGGTCTTGGGCGTCACGCGGATCTCTGCGCCTGGCGTGGCCTCGCTGATGATCGCGCAATAGATGTTGTCCTTGAACACGAGGTCGGCCTCCTCGTGCACGGTGATCTTGGCGACCCGAATGCGCAGCTTGGCGGGCTCGCAGTCCTCCGGTGCGGCTTGGGGCGTAGGTGCCAGCTCGAGCGCTTCGAGCTCGCTCGGCGGCACGCGGGGATCGGGGAAGCGCACGCGGTAGGAGGCCGGAGCGCCCATGCCCGCGCGCTCGAGCTGGCGGCGGACGATCGCTGCCTGCTCGGGGTGCTCTGCGAACACGCGGCGCAGGGCGGGGATCAGCGGGTGCTCGACCGAGCCATCGGGGGTCGCTCGGTCGAGCGCCGCGGCGATGATCCGGACCCCGAGCTGGCCGCCCTCGACCGCCACCTCGAGCTTGGCGGCGAGATCCGAGGGG
>CBFGLP010000948.1:0-4306 GCA_965649595.1 uncultured Myxococcales bacterium
CCGAGCAATTGGCTGTGGGACGCGAGCGGTTCAGCGCCGGGACTGGCCGTGGTCGACTTCGAGCATGCCCGGCTCGATCTCGGCTGGGTCGATCTCGCCAAGCTGGCCGTCGGCGCGTGGCAGGGGCATCCGGTCCGGCTCGCGGCGTTCCTCGACGGCTACGGTCGGTGGGACGCCGACGGGTGGTCTCGGCTTCGCTGGGTCGTCGCGCTGCACGGGCTCGGCTGTCTCGCGTGGGGACGGCGGCACGGCGACTCGCAGTTCTCGGCCGAGGGGCGGCGAACGATGGCCCTGCTCGGCCGACCCCGGCTCGGGCTCTCCTGAGCGGCGTTCCGAGATCCTGTTGTCGAGCATCAAGTCGCGCTACTGCTCGGCCGAGCAAAGCTTTATGATGATCCCGAGCGCCATCGGCCCCCGGCATCGCGCGCGCTACGGAGCTTCCATGGTTCGTCTGAATCGCATGATGGTTTTCACCTGTGCTCTTCTTCCGCTCGCCTGTGGTGGTGACTCGGGCGACGACGGAGGCACCTCGTTCTCCAGCGTGGACGAAAGCGGGTCGGCCGACGAGATCGGCACCGAGTCGAGCGACTCGAGCGGTGACAGCACGGGCGACGGTGACGGTGAATCGGAGAGCGAGACCGCCGAGACCTCGACCGACAGCACCGACGCGGAGACGACCGACGACACCGAGAGCGACTCGAGCGAGAGCGAGAGCGACTCGACCGAGAGCGAGAGCACCAGCGAGACCGACGCGACGGAGACCGAGAGCACCAGCGACGGGATGATGATGGACACCGACATCCCCTGCGACGAGTTCGAGGTCACGCTCGATCCGCTGCCGCCCAACGTGATGCTCGTGCTCGACAAGTCGCGCAGCATGTTCATCAACTACTGGGATCACGACAACAACGCGAACACGCCGACGATCACGCGCTGGAACAGCCTCCACCAGGTCGTCTCGACGATCCTCGGCAACTTCGACGACAAGATCAATTTCGGCTCGATCCTGTTCCCCTCGACCGCGGCGCAGAACGTCTACGGGCCCTCGGCCTGCATCACCTCGGACTTCCCCGACGTCACGGTCGGGCCGATGAACGGCGCTTCGATCCTCGCGGCGATCCCCGGGGCCAACGTCGTCAACTCCTATGGCGGTACCCCGGCGACGCTCGGCATCCAGACCGCCTACGAGCACCTCGACTCGCTCAACCCCTCGATCCCGCGCGCGATGATCCTGGTCACCGACGGCGCAGCCAACTGCTCGGAGACGGCCCAGACCAACGAGCAATTGTTCGAGTTCTACGACACCGCGCTGCCGACCCTGGTCGGCCAAGCCCACGCCGACGGCATCGACACTTACGTGGTCGGGGTCAACATCGCCAACATGGTCGTCAACGACGGCGTCGGCGGTGACCCCAACAACATCAACCCCGCGATGAAGCTCAACGAGGTCGCGCAGGCGGGCGGCACGGGCAGCTTCGTGAACTCGCAGGATCAGCAGCAGCTGCTCAACGCGCTCAACACCGTGATCGAGAGCGTCAAGACCTGCGTGATCCCGCTCGACGAGGCGCCGGTGTTCCCCGAGTTCACCAAGGTGTTCGTCAACAACCAGGAGTGGCCGATGGTCGACGACTGCAACAGCGAGAACGGTTGGGTCTACTCCAACCCCTACGACGAGATCGAGCTGTGCGGTACCGCTTGCGACGCGCTGAAGGACGCCGAGCAAGCGGACATCGAGTACCACTGCAACCCCGGCTGAAACCGGCAGGTCGGATCTCGTCTCGCGGCTGCAGGGCCGCGCACGGGGCGAGCCGGGAGTGCCTGTCGATCTCGACATCCATGAAGACGGCGTGCATCGACGTGCACGCCGTCTTCGTGTTTTGCGGCAATCCCCTCCATTAGGGCTCGAAGGCCGCTCGTTTACAGGGTGATCCACCCTACGTAGGTCATGGCTCGGGTTGCGGCAACAACAGGTGTCGCACCCCCGATACCCGCCTTTCCTGTTGCATGGCGTCCCGCCTAACTGCATAAACTGTCAGCCCTGGACATGGGTCATTAGGCCAGTGGACCAGGAAGCACAGGGGGGACGCTCGTGATGATGATGACTAGCTTCGGTTCGAAGAGCGCTGGCGCGCTCGGGCTCGTCCTGATGATGAGCGCCATGCCGGCCTGCAAAGACAAGGGCAATGGCGACGATGATGTCGGTGACGATGGCGACGACGAAGCCACCGACGAAGACGGCACCGGGGATGGTGACGGCGATGATGGCTACGTCCCGGCGCCGGGCGGCATGCGAAGGCTGCTCGACTACCAGTACGTGAACAGCATCGAGCTGATGTTCGGGCCGGAGGCTGCCGCGATCGCGGCTCCGCCAACCGACCTCCCGCTGCACGGCTACACCTCGATCGGCGCCGCCGAGCTGTCTCCCGGGCTCGACTCGGTCGAGCTCTACGAAGGTTCGGCGCTGGCGATCGCAGACATAGCGATCGCCAACCCGGCCACGCTCGCAGGCATCGTGCCCTGCGTGCAGAGCTCGCAAGACGACGCCTGCTACACGACGGTCGCGCAGACGCTCGGTCACCTCGCGTGGCGACGTCCGCTGACCGACGCCGAGGTCACTTCGCTGGTCGACATCGCGCTGCAGGCCAAGGCGTGGGGCGAGGGCGACTTCGCGGCCGGGCTCAAGTACGAGCTGGTCCGCCTGCTGATCTCGCCGCACTTCCTCTACGTCAGCGAGCTGGGCGTCCAAGACGCCGAGGAGCCCGAAGAGTACTTGCTGACCGGGCCCGAGCTGGTCACCCGCATGTCGTTGCTCCTCAACGGCCGGATCCCCTCCCTCGACGTGCTCCAGCAGGCCGAGGCCGGGATGTACGACGACGACGCGGCGATCGAGCAGCTCGCACGCACGATGGTCCAGGCGCCCGAGGCCAAGCGGGCGGTCGACGAGTTCTTCGGCGAGTACCTGGCGATCGGGGCGATCGGGGCCAAGAACACCGACGTGTTCCCGCTCTACAGCGAGGCGCTGGTCGAGTCGATGCAGGAGGAGACCTCGCTCTTGCTCAACCGGATCATCTGGGAGCTCGACACCGACTTCCGCTTCTTCCTCGACGCCGACTTCACCTACGTCGACGCCCGCCTCGCGGAGGTCTATGGCGTGACCCCGCCGGAAGGTGGCGGGTTCGCGCAGGTCAACCTGCCGCCCGAGCAGAACCGGGCCGGGTTCTTGACCCACGCGAGCTTCCTGTCTCGCAACTCGCACGCGGCCGGCAACTCGACCACGCGGCGCGGCCAATACATCCAGCAGCGCTTCTTGTGCTACTCGGTCCCGCCGCCGCCACCCGAGGTCAACCCGGAGATTCCGGATCCGCCGGGCGAGCCGATGACGCTGCGCGACCTGATGGAGCAGATCCACCTCCAGGAGGCGTCCTGCGCCACCTGCCACAACGACCTCGACAAGCCGGCGTTCCCGCTCGAGCACTTCGACGCGATCGGAGCCTATCGGACCCTCGATAACGGCCTGCCGATCAACCCGGTCGTCGAGTACGGGACCTGGGGTCTGCTCGAGAACGCGAGCGACCTCGCGGCCAGCGTCGCAATGGACCCGCGCCTGACCGACTGCGTGGTCAACAACATCATCCGCTTCGGGCGTGGTCGGCTCGAGGATCCGCAGAACGAGCCGACCGAGCTGCTCGCCCTCTACGACGAGTTCGAGGCGTCGAGCTTCCGCGTGCAGGAGCTGCTCGTGCACCTCGTGACCAGCCCGATCTTCCGCGAGGTCGGGGAGCCCAAGTGACCGCTCAGGAAAGGACAACTCAACATGCGTAAGCAACTCAAGCGTCGTACCTTCCTGCGTGGTCTGCTCGGCGGCAGCGTCGTGAGCATCGCTCTGCCGCCGCTGGACGCGATGATGAACCTCAGCCAGTCCGCGTTCGCGGACGGACCCACGCAAGCCCGCCGCTACGTGTCGTGGTTCTTCGGCAACGGGTTCATGATGGACAAGCTCGAGCCGACGACGACCGGCCCGAACTGGCAGCTGAGCCCGCACTTGATGCCGCTGGCCAACGTCAAGAGCTACTTGAACGTGATCACCGGCCTCTCGAACAAGTCCAAGGAGCAGATCACCCACCACGAGGGGATGACCGTGTGGTCGGGCTACACGATGGCCGACATCGGCCAAGGTCAAGGCTTCTACTCGAACACCGCGGGCCCGACGATCGACCACCTGATCTCCACGGCGATCGGTAGCGCCACCCCGATCAGCGGCATCCACATGGGCATCTCCAAGGCCCAGAGCCCGGCCGACTACGGC
>CBFGLP010000949.1:0-3651 GCA_965649595.1 uncultured Myxococcales bacterium
CGGACGGGCTGACGAAGCCCGTCGATCACCCGCAGCACCGTGACCTCGACCCCCTGGTTCGCCGCGATGCACCCCGCAGCCTCGAGCGCCGCGTCGTCGTGGGCGCCACCGCGATGAGGCACGAGGATCCGCTTCCACGCAGAGAACTGCCGCTCGACGAACACGGCCACGTCGCTCGACGCGTCGGCCAGCACCTCGGATACGACGCCGCCGAGGATTCGGTTGGTCACGACCGGCTTGTGCCAGCCCATGATCAGCAGGTTGGTCCCCTTGACCTTGGCCATGTCGACGATGTCGCCCGCGGGCCGCTGGCTGACGAACGCGATCGGGCGGACCTCGACGCTGTCTCGCTCAGCCGCGCGCAGCATCGGCTGCAAGGCGCTCTCCTGCGCCGGCACGTCCTTGGCGTCGAAGTCGACCATGAGCGAGTCGGCGTAGGTCCGCAGGTGCATGCCGTAGAAGCGCGGGCTGCGGCCCGGCGGGATCAGAGACCGAGCGACGCGCAGCAAGCCGGGCCCCGAGGCGGGCAGCGAGACCGGCATCATGACCACGTACTGCTTGTCCGACTCCTGCTCGGCGGCCTCGCTCGCGCGCAGGATGTGGAGCGGATAGAGCTTCTGCAGGATCGGGGTCGTCATCGCGGTGGTCACAAGCGCCATCATGACCATCATCGTGAACAGGGCAGGGGAGATGACGCCGAGATCGAGGCCGATCGTGAGGATGACCAGCTCCATCAGGCCGCGGGTGTTCATCAAGATCCCGACTGCGCTGGCCTCTCGCCAGGTTAGGCCGGTGAGCCGGGCCGAGAGCGTCGAGCCGCCGAACTTTCCGGCCACGGCGACCAGCATGATCAGGCCGAAGAATCCCCACATCTCGGCGCCGCTGATCAGGCCGAAGCTGGTCTTGAGGCCGGCGTTGGCGAAGAAGATCGGCAGCAGGAACACGACCGTGACGTCCTCGAGCTTGCCGCTCAGCTCGTGCACGAAGTCGCGATCCTTGGGCATGATCGCGCCGATGCAGAACGCGCCGAACAGCGCGTGAATGCCCAGCCACTCGGTCGTCCAAGCGGACGCTAGCAGGCCCAGCAAGATCAGCCCCATCAGGTCCTGGGTCAGGTGCCCCTGGTTGTGATAGCGGCGCTCGAGCCAGCGCAGCGCCGGCCGGACAACGAAGAGCATGACCAGCATGTAGACCCCGGTCCCGACCAGGGTCAGCCACAGCGGGGTCTCCAGCGAGCTTGCCCGGACCAGCGCGATGACGCCGGCGAGGATCGACCAGGCGGTGACGTCGTCGACGGCGGCGCAGGCGATCGTCAGCGCTCCGACCTTGGTCTTGAGGAGGTTGCGCTCGACCAAGATCCGAGCGAGCACCGGGAACGCGGTCACGCTCATCGCTGCGCCCATGAACAGCGCGAAGCCGTCGAACGTGACCCCGCTGTCGGACAGCTGCGGGTAGAGGTGCAGCGCGAGCACCGAGCCCAAGAAGAAGGGCGCGATGATGCTGACGTGGCTGGTCACCACTGCCGCGTGGCCTTTTCCGCGCAGCAGCTTGGGATCGAACTCGAGCCCGACCAGGAACATGAACAGCAGCAGGCCCAGCTGGCTGGCCGTGTTGAGGTGGACGAGGCTGGCCGGCGGGAACAACCAGGCCGACAGCTCGGGCGCCGCCCAACCGAGCAGCGAAGGGCCCAGGAAGATGCCCGCTGCCATCTCGCCGACGACTTGCGGCTGGCCAATGAGGCGAAACAGCCAGCCGACGCCGCGGGCGGCGACCAGGATCACGGCCAACTGAATGATGAAGGTCAGCAGGAAGTGCATCGCTTCAATGTCCCTTCTCGGGGCCGGCTTCGGCCTCGCTGCGAGCACCAACAACCTCGACCTCGCGGCAGCGGTCGCAGGCGGACCCCGACACCTGGCCGACGAAGCGCTCGTGGGTCTCGTCGAGCTGACCCTCGAGATCGAGCGAGCCGCAGGGTCCGTCGAGCCCGAGCAACTGTCCGTGGAGTCGAGCATCGTCGAGCCGCGCTTCACCGCTCGCCCCACCCAACGTGATCTGCAGGAAGCGACCCGACTGCTGGACCGAGAGCACGCGCGTGTCGGTGTCGAGGCAGCTCGCCAAGTCGACCCCTTCGAGCTGCCAGTGACCGGCGACCGAAGGCGGGGCGTCGAGCTGCTCGCCGTAGTCGAGGATCCAGATCAGGCCAGCGAGTGGGATGCCGACGAGGCAGACATAGGTGGCGATGGTCTTGAGCACGGTGTCCTTCGGCTCTGCGGGTTACGCTGCCTGCGAGCGTTTTTCGCAGGGCAACGCCGTTTCGTCGAAAGTTAACCTTGTGCTTAACGCTTATCACCCGCATCGCGCGCAGTCAACCAGCTCCAAGGCGCGACGATGGGCCGGGCCCTGTCCGCAAGACCGGAAACCTCGTGGTACTGCTCGGCGGTGCCCGACCACTCGCTGCCAACTTCCGAGCTGCGCCCGCGCGACATCTATCGCTTGATGACCTCGCTGGTGGCCCCGCGTCCGATCGCGTGGGTCTCGACCCTCGATGGCAGCGGCCGAGGCAACCTCGCGCCCTTCTCGTACTACCAGGCCGTGTGCTCGGCTCCTCCGACGGTCGTGCTCGGCCTTGGTCGACGCGGTGACGGCTCGCCAAAGGACACGCTCGCCAACATCCTCGAGCGCGGCGAGCTGACGATCAACCACGTCGGTGAGCCGCTGGTCGAGGTGATGAACCGTAGCTCGGCCGAGCTTCCTTTCGGGGTCAGCGAGTGGGAGGCGATCGGGATCGCCAGCGCACCTTCACAGGTGGTCGCGCCTCCGCGAGTGGCTGCTGCCTTGGCCGCGTTCGAGTGCCGGATGACCCACGCGATCCCGCTCGGCAAGACCCGCGAGGGCCGCCCATCATCGACCCTCGTCGTCGCCGAGATCGTCCACTTCTGGATTCGCGAAGGCTTGCTCGAGCGGGACGAGCGCGGCAACGTGCTGCCGATCGATCCTGCGCTGCTCGCCTCGGTAGGGCGACTCGGCGGTGACGACTACGCGACCACCCGCGACGTCTTCACCATGCCGCGACCGACGGGACCCATGAAGACGGTCCGCTCGTGATTCAGCGACATCCAGGCGATGCGCCCGCACCAGCATGATGTATCGTGACTCCACACACTCGCCTCGCGGTTCAGCGTTCGGGCTCGCTCGGGCCGAAACGTTGGCCCGCTTTCGCTGTACACTGATCGGGGACTCGCCGACCGCATGACCGAGACCTTCACGCAAACGAGCTCGCGTGGCTCCGTCGCCCGTCAGGTCGACGCACCTTCCGGCGAGCGCCCCGAGGTCTCTCGTGCGCAGTCCTCGGCGAGCCCAGGCGCCGAGCAGGGCAGCGCGCCCGGGACCGGCGACTGGTCCTCGCACATGTTCGACGCGCTGCCGCGCGAGGTCGAGATCTATGAGGTCGGCCCACGCGACGGCTTGCAGAACGAGCGCACGATCCTGCCGCTCGAGACCAAGATCGCGATGATCGAAGGCCTGGTCGACGCGGGCATCCGACGGATCGAGATCACCAGCTTCGTAAACCCGCGCTGGATCCCGGCCCTCGCCGACCACATGGAGGTCGCGACCCGGCTGCGTCGGCGCGAGGGCGTCCGCTACACCGCG
>CBFGLP010000950.1:0-2089 GCA_965649595.1 uncultured Myxococcales bacterium
ATCGTGGCTGGCTCTGCCTTGGCGCTCGGCGCCGCGCTGCTCGTTGCCCGTATGAACAAGGCGGACGAGCGCGAGGAGTAGGCGGAGTTTGGTAGCCTGCGCTCGATGCTGCGTATTCCCCTGGATCCGGGCAGCCGTTCCCCTGACATCCGGGCACCGATTCCGCCCCATTCGGGCAGAGATCGGAGCGAAGCGACGAGGAGCTGGCTCGGTTATCCGTCGATCTGCGGGTTCTTGGTCTCCATCCCCTTCTTCTTGCGCATCGATCCGCCGGTCAGCGCGACCACGTGCGCGTTGTGGACCAGCCGATCACAGATCGCGTCTGCAATCGTAGGAGCGGCGAGTTGTTCATGCCAATTTTTGGTCGGGACCTGGCTGGCGATCACCGTCGACGACCGACCGTAGCGGTCCTCGAGGATCTCCAGCAGGTCGCGGCGCTCGGTCTCCTTCATCGGGGCGATCAGGAAGTCGTCGAGCACCAGCACCTCGAGCTTGGCCAGCTTGGCGAGCATCGAGGCATAGGTTCCATCGGCACGAGCGATCGTCAGCTCGTGGACCAGCCGCGGCACGCGAGCGTAGAGCGATCGGTGGCCCCGTCGACACGCGGCCTGGGCCAGCGCGGCGCCCAGGTAGCTCTTTCCGCAGCCCGTCTTGCCGACCACGATCACGTTCTGAGCCGCCCGCACCCACGCGCACGTCGCCAGCTCGCGGACCTGCGCTTTGTTCAGACCGCGGCTCGGCTCGCACCACACGTCCTCGAGGCTCGCCTCGATCGGCAGTTTGGCCGCACGCAGCAGCCGAGACAGTCGCCGGTTCTCTCGCTCCTGCCACTCGCGGTCGATCAGCATGCCGATCATCTCGTTCGGTCCCAGCTCGTGGCTCGGTCCCTCGCGCAGCAGCTCGCGCATCGCCACCGCCATTCCGTGCAGATGCATCTGCGTCATCTTGTCGATCGTCTCTTCGTTGGTCATGTCGTCTCTTCTCCGTATTGGTCCAAGGTGTCGCCGCGGTCGAAGTAATCAGCGCCGCGGACGTTGTCGTGGTGCACGAGCACGTGCGGGGCCGGCTCGTCGTCGAGCGCCTGGCCATCGAGGCCTCGCTGCAAGATCGCCATCACGGTCTTGCGAGTCGGGCTGCCGATCCGCAGCGCTCGCAGGCAGGCCGCCTCGGTTCGCTCGGGACCGAAGCGCTTCGCGTCGCGGATCAGCGCCAGGCACGAGCGATAGCCCTGCTCGGGATGCGGTCGCGTGGCGAGGATCGCCTCGACCACGAGGCCTGCCGAAGGTCCGATCGTGCTCGCCCACGCGATGATCCGCTCGGGCGGCCACTGGCCGTAGTCGCGGTGATGCTTGGGTCGATGTGCGGGATCGGTGCGAGCCGATCCCTTCGGCCCATAGTTGCGGCGATGCGTCGCGACGCGACGACCGACGTGGAAGATCTCGACGACCAGCGATCCCGCCTTGATCATCACTTCCTCGCGGACCAGCTCGCAGGGGACGCTGTAGACCCGGCCGTCGTACTCGACGTGGTAGTCGATGTTCACGGTCGCCTTCTTCCAGTCCGCGAGCTCGTAGCGGGTCGCGGGCAGAGGTCGCAGCGCGGGCGCGTCGAGTTGCTCGAAGAGCGATCGTCGTGTGCCTTCGAGCTTGCGGAAGGGCCGATCGTTGAGCCGCTCGAGCAACTCGGCGATCGCGACGTTGAGCGCATCGAGGCTGGTGAAGGTGCGATGCCGCAGCGCCGCGACGATCCAGCGCTGGACGATCAGCACCGCCGCTTCGACTTTGGCTTTGTCACGCGGCTTGCGAGGCCGCGCCGGGATCACGGCGGTCCGGTAGTGCGCCGCGAGGGCGGCGAAGGTCGGGTTGATCTCGGGGTCGAGCCGATCGGGCTTGGCCACCGCGCTGCGCAGTTGATCCGGCACGACGACCCGCGGCACGCCGCCGAAGAACTCGAAGGTCCGCATGATCGACCCGCAGAAGTCCTCGAGCCTCTGCGAGCGCGTCGCTTCGGCGTAGGTGTAGTTGCTGGCCCCGAGCACCGCGACGAAGAGCTCGACCTCGACGCGCTGGCCGAGCTCGGCGTCGAAGTA